>JAFPVN010000243.1 GCA_017395275.1 Candidatus Methanomethylophilaceae archaeon
GCCACTACCCTGAGGAACTGTGCCCTCTCGGGGACCTTGATGTCCAGTGCCTCCTCCATGACCTTGCACGCGAGGTGCGACCAGGTCATCGAAGCGGAATAGCACAGACGGTCGGCCATGGGGATGATCTTCTGGTAGGTCCTGTTCTCGCATTCCTTCTCCCACCCGCGGTGCAGGTATCCGACCTCGGGCTCCGCGTCGGTGACGATCTCTCCGTCGACCTTTACGCGCAGTGTCCAGAGACCGTGCGAGAAGGGGTGCTGCGGACCCATCGTGATCCACATCTGGTCAGCATTCATTTTTTCCTCTGCCATTTACTCCTGCCCCCTGAGTTTGTAGGATTTCCTGAAGGGGAAGAACTCGTAGCTCGAAGGCGTGAGCAGCCTCTCCAGTTTGGGGTGTCCGTCGAAGATGATCCCGAAAAGCTCGTAGGTCTCCCTCTCGTGCCAGTTGGCTCCCTGCCAGACCGTTGCGACGGTGGGGACGTGGAGGTCATCGTTGGGGATGTCCACCTTGATCTCGACGGTGATTGAGTTGAAGTAGTTCGTGATGAAGTAGACCGTCTGCATGTGGTCCACCCAGTCGACACCGGCGATCGCGGAGCAGTGCTCGAAGTTGAGCTTGTCGCGGAGGAAGAACGCCAGTTCCTGGATGATGGAACGGTCGGCGGTCATGAAGATCCTCCTCTTCTCGTTGATCGATTTGATGTTCTTCTTGGTAGACTGCTGGAAGGCCACCTTGTCTCCGAACTTGGATGTGATGAGTGAAACCACGTCATCATAGCTGGGTTTCTCGATAAGTGTCTCGTCAGCCATGTCATCACTCCATCATGAAGTTGCCTCTCCTGAAGTAGGCGTCGATCTTCTTCTGCAGAAGGAAGAAGCCGTCAAGCATCGCATCGGGCTTGATCGGGCATCCGGGGATGTAGACATCCACGGGCACGATCTGGTCGAGTCCCTGCACGATGTTGTAGGAATCGTACCAGGGACCTCCGGAGATCGCACACTCTCCCATCGCGACGACCCACTTGGGCTCGGGGATCATCTCGTAAAGACGCCTGATATCGGGGCGGAGCTTCTTGGAGATCCATCCGTTGATGAGGAGGATATCGGTCTGCCTGGGCGATGAACGGTAGATCATACCGACACGCTCTGCGTCGTACCTGGTATCCGATGCCGCCGCCATCTCGATAGCACAACACGCCAGTCCGAAGTGGAGGGGGTGCATCGAGTTCCTCATTGCCCAGGCCCATACCGGCCCGGTGAGTTTGTCCACCGTCTTCTTGACGCCTGCGGACAGCATCTCGTTGATCATCGCTGACGACCATGACATGAATTCGTCAGCGCTCATGGCTACCGCGTGGGGGTAGAGACTCATATCCATACGAATTCCTCCTTCTTGAGGGCGTATGCGACACCGAGCAGGAGCATACCCAGGAACAGTAATACGAAGATCGTCGCCTGTGTAGAAAGCTTGGAATATGCGACGGTCCAGATCATAAGGAATGTTGCGACCAGGTCGAAAACGAGGAAGATGATTCCGTATGAGTAGTACTGGAACCTGAACTGAACGCGGGCGACACCTATCGGTTCCGAACCGCATTCATAGGTCTTGTCCTGCCACGATGTGGGTTTCTTAGGTCTCAAGAACCTAGACATCCACCACGCGAGTGGCGCGAATCCGAGAGCAAGTACCCCCAGAACGGCCAATGGTATGTAACTCACAACTAGTGACATTGGCGCTTCGCATGTCATGTATATATTAAAGGGTTGCGGGCGTGCGTTTTTATTATTATAGAGGGAACGGCCAGCTGGGACGTAGTTTTTTTAGGGCGTAGGGACATAACGGGACAGGCAGACCATGACATTCAAGATCGGTTTCATCGGAACGGGCAAGATGGCGTCCGCGATCATCAAGGGAACGGTAGACAAGGGCGTCTTCTCGAAGGACGAGATCATCGCTAGCAACATCCACGAGGCCTCCCGCGAGAAGGCTAGGAAGGAGCTCGGCATCGAGGTCACGGGAAGCTCCGCAGAGGTCGCGGAGAAGGCGAAGGTTGTCGTGCTCGCCGTCAAGCCTCAGCAGATTCCGGACGTTTTCGCGGACAAATCGGTGAAAATGGGCAAGGATCACCTCCTCATAAGCATCGCAGCGGGCACCACGATCGATACCCTGAAAATGTATGTGCCAGATAGTAGAATAATTAGGGTTATGCCCAACATTTGCTCAACGAATTTCGTAGGTGCAAGCGGGTTTTCCGTAGGCGATGACTGCACCGAAGAGGACGTGAGGATCGTAGAGGAGATCTTCGGGGCGATCGGACTCTGCTTCCAGGTCAAGGAGAAGGACATCGATGCGGTATCGGGTCTCTCCGGCAGCGGACCGGCCTTCGTGTTCATGGTCATCGACGCCATGGCGGATGCGGGGGTGCTCATGGGGCTGCCCAGGGACCTGTCGCTGAAACTGGCGGCGCAGACCGTCATGGGTTCGGCCGTCACCGTGCTGGAATCCGGCGAGCACCCCGACGTGCTCAAGGACAAGGTCTGCTCCCCCGGCGGGACCACCATCGAGGGCGTCAAGGTGCTAGAGGACTACGGCGTCCGCGCGGCGTTCATCTCGGCGGTTCAGGCGTCCGTCGAGAAGGCCAGGGAGCTCGGGAGGAAGGGCTGAGCCCTCCCCCTAATCTTCATTATTA
>JAFPVN010000244.1 GCA_017395275.1 Candidatus Methanomethylophilaceae archaeon
CTCCATCGTCGGTAAGCTTACGAATCCGAACATCATTACGCCGATGTGATAGCATGGCATACGACTGCGCCGGGAAGAGCAACTTCGGAACGCCCACCCTGAAGATAATGAAGTGTCCCGAATGCGGGAACGAGATAGAGATCTTCTCAACGGACGTTACTGCCGTATGCGAGAACTGCGGGCACAAGGTCTACAACGACATCAACATCTGCGTCCTCTATTGTGCGCACGCGGAGGAGTGTGTGGGCACCGAACTGTACAACAAGCTGGTCAGATACAGGGACACCGGAGGCGTCCCTCCGCAGGAGGAGGACCATGCCTAGGTACGGGCTCGGAGTCGATACGGGCGGGACGTTCACCGATGCGGCGATAGTGGATCTGGAGGATTACAGGGTCGTCGCCAAGGCCAAATCCCCGACGACGCACAGGGACCTCTCGATAGGGCTGTACGAGTCGGTGAGGAAGGTCTTCGAAGGATGTCCCGTCAAACCGTCGGAGATAACCATAGCCGGCGTGTCCACCACATTGGCCACAAACTCCGTCCTCGAAGGCAAGGGCGGGGATGTGGGACTCATACTCATAGGATGGAAGAACTTCACCGAGGGGATGACCTTCGGGGAGAAGCATCTGGCACATGTCAAAGGCGGATACGATTCCAAAGGAAGGATGGTCGAGAGCCTCGACATGGCGGAGGTGGAGAGGGCCATCAGGGAGATATCCGGGGATGTGCAGGCGATCGCAATCTCCGGACTGTTCGCCGTGACCAACCCGTCGCAGGAGAGGGCGGTCAAGGAGCTCGCCGTGAAGCTCACAGGTCTTCCGACAGTGGCCGGGACGGAGCTGTCCTCTACGCTGGGGATAGACGAGCGCGCCCGCACCGCCGTCCTCAACGGGAGGCTGATCTCGGTCATCGGGAAGTTCTTCGACGGACTGGAATCCACGTTCCGCGAGATGGGCATAGTCGCACCGATCATGGTGTACAAGGGCGACGGTTCAGTCATGACGATACAGAAGGCCAGGACGTATCCCGTAGAGAGCGTGTTCTCGGGTCCCGCCGCGAGTTCCGTGGGCGGGAGGATAATCTCCGGTCTGGACGACTTCATAATGGTGGACATCGGAGGGACGTCCACCGACATCGCGATAATGGAGAACGGGATGCCCGAGATCAGGGCCGAGGGGGCCAACATCTGCGGGTGGAGGACCCACGTCCGCGCTGTGGACATGTTCACCATAGCCCTGGGAGGGGATTCGCTGATAAAGCTGAAGGATCCCGTGGTTGATCTGGGCAACGGCGTCGTGATACCCTTCTTCAGCCTCTCCAGGTTCAAGAGCTTTAACTTCATGATCGGCCCGGAGAGGGTCATCCCGCTGTCCGTGTTCTGCAGGGACGATCCCGCCATAATACCGAGGATAAGGGATTCGTGGGTGGCGGACTACTACAGGCTGGTGAAGGAGCCGGCACCCGGCGAGGTCACCGAGAGGTGCATGCGCGTCATCGATACCCTCAGGGACGGCGGTGCGATGAGTCTCGTGGAGATCCGCGAGTCAACGCCCGGGCTGTGGACCATAGACGACGAGGTCAGGTTCCTGGCCGACAGGGGATTCCTGGAGCACGGGGGGCTGACGCCCACCGACCTCATGGTGTACAGAGGGGATTTCGTCATCGGCGACCCCGAGGGTTCCCGCGCGGGGATCTATGCGATGGCATGCTCCCTGCGCATGAAGGAGGACGACGTCGTGCAGAGGCTGATGGACATGGTCCACGCCAAGATCGCGGAGGCGGTGCTGGTCAGGCTGATGGACGACAGGTTCGGCGAATGGCGTTCCAAGGAGTCGATGAGGATCCTCACCGACATGGGCTCCATCAAACCCAAGAAGGGATTCGCCGTGCTGCCGCGGATAGATGTGCCAGTGGTCGGCATCGGAGCACCGACGAGGTGCATGATGGGCGACGTCGCGGAGAGGCTCGGCACCGAAGTGATATTCCCGGAGAACGGGGACGTCGGCAACGCCATAGGCGCCGTATGCAGCAAGATGGTGGTGTCCCTCACGGCCAACATTACTCCGAACATGAGCGGCGGTTTCACCGTCGCGGTGCCTCTGAGGGACCAGAGGTTCGCCGACAGCCTCGAGACGGCGAAGGAGACGGCCAAGTCCATCCTCAGGGAGGTCCTGACCGAGAGCCTCAGGAAGGACGGGGCGCAGAACATACAGGTGATGTTCAGGACCAGGATATTCTCCATGACCGACGACGGGTTCTGGACCGAGAACGATCTGGACCATGCGGAGGTCATCGGCAGGGCCACAGGCGACCCCCAGGGTCTCTGATTATTATACTCGTAATCTGATTCCCGTCCGAGGAATGAGAAATGTC
>JAFPVN010000245.1 GCA_017395275.1 Candidatus Methanomethylophilaceae archaeon
ATATGTAATGAGTGATAGTACATAACTTAATTACATGTATCATATATCGACCTATATGATATCTTCTGCAGATTTCAGGAACACAGAGAACGCATCGGAATCAGGGAGGCTCTGACATGAAGACCGACCTCGGATCCGTTCCGGCAGTATGTCCGATGCCCGTACTGATCGTCTCCGCCTATGACGGCGAAGGGAAGATCAACAGCATGAACGCCGCCTGGGGTATGATCTGCCAGATGGATAAGATCGCACTGTTCATCGACGAGGACCACAAGACCACACAGAACATCCTTGCGTCGAAGGCATTCACAGTCGGTCTCGCGGACAGGAAGAGCATGGTGCCCGCCGACTACGTCGGGATCGTTTCCGGAAACAAAGTAAAGGACAAGCACGAGCGCACCGGTTTCCATGCCACCAAGAGCAAGCATGTCAACGCACCCATCATCGACGAATTACCCATTACAATGGAATGCGACCTCGCCGAAGTCGTCAAAACGGAC
The DNA here is from genome assembly GCA_017395275.1 of Candidatus Methanomethylophilaceae archaeon. Lineage (GTDB taxonomy): Archaea > Thermoplasmatota > Thermoplasmata > Methanomassiliicoccales > Methanomethylophilaceae > SIG5. Next base: position 501 of record JAFPVN010000245.1, read on the forward strand.
AACATGTACTGCATCGTCGGAAAGATCGTCAACGTCTGCGCCGATGAGAACGTAATAGGCGACAACGGCAAGATCGACATCTCAAAAACCGAGATACTCATGTTCGACCAGTTTAACTGGAACTACAACGTCCTCGGCGAGAAGGTCGGCAAGGCCGGACAGGCAGGAAAGGAACTCAAGTGAATTCCATGCGTACGGCCGCAAGCCGTACGCCATCCCTTTTCACATAGTGCCAGATCTCCATCATGACTGGTATTCACTCCGACCCGCGGGTCGGATTCGAGAGAGCATCACACATTCGGAAGTATTACTCCTTCTCCCACATCTCCAGCAGTTTGCCTTCGAATAGATCATGGAGGTTCTTCTGCGGGATGTAATTCCTGTAGTTCAGGATCGACCTTATCAGCTTGTGTTTGACAGATACGGGCACCCTTAGGTTATTTTGACTGACGCATCCCTTGTCAAGTCGGCCACCCCAACTGGCCGGCCGTCCCCGTTCTGCGGGGACGTTATCCCCGGATCGGGAACGACACATTCTGATATGCATTCAGAGAAGAAAACTCTGCTGGGCTCTATCTCAGCGAATTACCGAACACAGTTATCGGGAACAATGGACTTATATCGGCGAATAAGAATAGGCCGTCCGGTCGAGATGAATCTTCCGAACAAGCTTACCGTATTCAGGATCTGTACCATACCTTTCCTGGTCCTATTCCTCGTCATCGAGGAGGGCCGTCCCTACACGTGGATGGTAGCATTGGCGATCTTCATCATCGCTACGGCCTCGGACATCGCCGACGGCCGCATCGCGAGGAAGTACAACCTCATCACCGACTTCGGGAAGCTCATGGATCCCCTCGCCGACAAGATGATGACCTGCTGCGCCTACATCTGCTTCATCGAGCTGGGCGTCCTGCCGTCATGGTTCGTCATCGTGATAGTGTTCAGGGAGTTCATGATCAGCGGGTTCAGGCTCATCGCGGCGGAGAACGGTTCGGTCATCGCCGCCAGCTGGTGGGGCAAGAAGAAGTCCACCTTCCAGATGACGATGATCATCTCGATACTCGTCCTCATGTGCTCGGATCTCTCCCTGGTTTGGGACACCTTCTACGTCTCCGTCACCGGAGGCATACCCGGCTGGCTGGAGACCTTCTGGACGGTGTACATCAACATCGTTACCTGGGGTTCGCTCATCCTGACTGTCGTGTCCCTGATCGACTACATGAAGAACAACTGGTCGGTCATGGGCAACCAGTTCTGATCATTCGGGCGGACGGCAGCAGTTGGCCGATGCCCCTGCGGGGGTGAGGGAATCGATTATGTCCTGAGCCCTGCGCATCCCCATGGAGGAGAGATGTGCCAGCGCATCCAATGCGGGGTACCTGTTCATCTCCGCGAGACGCACGATCTCGTCGAAGGCGGCAAGGTTCCCGTCGAACGCGAGGTTGCGCAGGGCCTCCATGGCCTTGCGGTCCCAGTCCTCCGCCATGGCACCCAGCTCCCTGACGGCGCCGGCATCGCCCTTCTCCGCCGAAGCGAACAGAGAACCGATATCGGACATCATACCCTCCCGTTGTGGATGTCCTCGTACATCGTGACGGTACGAACCATCGACCCCTCTGTATTGGTGCCCTGAACGGTCATCGAATCGAAGTAGACGTCGTCCGAGAGTATCCTGACCCCCGTGTCCGTGCAGCCGTTGCGGAGGTAGAACCCTCTCCTCCTGATGCGCATCGCATCCTCGGGGGAGCCGTCCGTGCCCTCCAGCACCAGGAATATGTTCCTTCCGGCCTTGATCCTGCGCATCTCGTCCAGCATCATCGCGCCGTATCCCTTCCCGCGGAGCTCTGGACGCGTGGCGATGTAGACGAGGAACACGCTGCCATCGTACTCGAAGGAATAGCAGAATCCCACGAACACGCCGCCGTCGGTGAAGATCTCCAGGTCCCCTCCCCTTCCGAAGGTGCGCATGGTGTTCCCGAAAGGAATCCTCTCCTCCGGCGGGAAGGATTCTAGGTACAGTGTACGGACATCGTCGGGTATGGTGTCCACGGATTCCGCCGATAACATGCACGGGCAATCTCAAAATTCATTAATAGCAATTTTGTTAGGTGTCCCATGCCCGGAGCAACATGTCCGAACTGCGGTGCTGTTTTCGACGGCAGCGCACCCAGATTCTGCACCAAATGCGGCGCGTCGGTATCGTCCCAGAACGACAACGTAAGGTCGATACTGGAGAGGGCCATTGAGGCGCTGAGGGTATGCGACGTCAAGGCTGCCGTCCCGCAGCTCGAGAGGGCGGCCCGCATCTCTCCGAAATGTTCCGACGTGTGGTTCCTATACGCGTTGGCGAACATACGCGATTCGCAGAAATACGAGATGTACATCGGCATCGCCGAGAACAGGGAAAATGAACCTCTGGGTCTTTTCGGTAAAGGCGACATATTAAGGTTCGAGGAGGGCTGGGACAACGAGGCCGGACAGGTCATATCGAAGGCGAAGGACATGCTCCGTCTCAGGAACAGGAACGCCGCCGCAGCGTTCGTCAACAGGGCGGTGATAATGTGTCCCGAATGCTCTGACGTGTGGTTCCTCAAGGCCGCGATATCCGACGATCCGAAATGGAGGGACATCTACGTCAGGGCCGCTGAAGGGAAGCCTGCATCGAAGGGACTCTTCGGACGCGATGACCTCTCGGGATACCGCAGCGATACGCTCTCTAATGTCAAATTCAGATGGGAGCAGCCCAACCCGAAGCTCCATATCGTGATACAGATACCGGATGTCCCCCGGATCGTACTCGACGAGGGCAACGGATTCGAGGCATCCGCCGAACTGCCCAACGGTGCCGTGAGCGGGAAGGCGATCATGACGGACAGCGACGGATGCACCGTCGGTGCCCCGTTCGATTTCACGGTCAGGATAAGTCCCGATTCGCAATTCATACTGGTTAACCAAGGAATATTTAAGTCCAGACTCACAATACGGGACAACAAGCTGTGAACCTATGTGGAAGCACACCCCGAATCTTCTGTCGGCCCTGAGGCTGCTGTCCGTACCGTTCTTCGTATATTTCCTGATAGCCGACGGCACGGTCGTGGGTGCCAGGATCGCTTTGGTGATCTATTTCGCGGCGAGCATCACCGACATCTTCGACGGCAGGATCGCCAGGAAGTACCACATCGAATCCAACGTCGGTGTCGTACTGGATGCGGGCGCTGACAAGCTGTTCGTAGTGGCGGGACTGGTCTGCCCGATGATACTGGGCATCCTGCCCGTATGGTTCGTGGTCATCCTTCTGATCAGGGAGGCGTACATATTCTGGATAGCCATGGAAGCTCTGAGGAAGAAAGTCCTCCCGCGCCCCATATTCCTCGGCAAGGCGAAGACCGTCTTCGAGATGGCGACGGTCGTGGCGTTGCTGATCTTCATGGCCATCACCGACGGTCTCGAGTGGAGCGGCCTCTGGCTCCTCGAGTACGGAGAGGTGAACTTCCTCACCATCTTAGTATCCGGAATAGCATGGATGGGATTCATCCTCTCCCTGGCCTCGGTCGTGCCTTACACCCAGATATACATCGAGGAGAACAGGAAGTGGAAGGAGAGGCAGAGACAGGCCCAGAACCAGTGAATCACTCCGTCCAGACCTGTTCGGCCTTGAGATCCCTGGGGATGTCCGAGAAGCGGTACTGGTAGTCGAACAGGGACCTGATGAAGGATTTGGTGTAGGGTACGAACTCCTTCGAATCGATCATCGCCTCGATCTCCTGCACGTTGGACCATCTTGCGGCCGATACCTCATCCCCGCGGAGCAGCAGGGAATCCTTCGGCCTGGATCCCGAGATGTAGAAGTCGTCGAATCCGTACAGGAACCATGCGGAGCATACGAGATCCTCGGGGGCGAATCTGCGCCTGATCCCCATCTCCTCGAAAAGTTCCCTCGATGCGCCGCGGCAGGAGGATTCGCCGGCCATCACCTGTCCTCCGGCGGTGACGTCCCAGAGATCCGGATAGGATTTCTTCGACGAAACGCGCCTCTGTATGAGCATCCTGCCCTCGTTGTCGAAGATCACGGCATGCACGACGAGCCTGTAATCCCCGGGCCCCGCTTCGGAACGGTCGATGACCCTTCCGGTGAGCCTCCTCTCGGAATCATATACGTCGATCTGCTCCATGTCAGCGCTTGATGAGATTGAGCATCTCGGCCCTGAGCATGGCGTTCTCCCTGAACTTCCCCCTGAGGGTCGAGGTGCGGGTGATTGAATCCTTCTTGACTCCTCTGGAGGTCATGCAGGCGTGCTTGCCCTCGATGACGACAGCCACATCGTTGGTCTGGAGTACGATCTCCAGGATGTCGGCTATGTCCTGACCGATCCTCTCCTGGAGCTGGAGCCTCTTGGCGACCATGTCGGCGATCCTGCCGACCTTGGACAGCCCGATGACCCTCCCGTTGGGGATGTAGGCGACGTGGACCTTCATGTCGTACATAAGTGCCAGATGGTGCTCGCAGTGCGAGAACACGGGGATGTCGCCGATGATGACCATATCGTCGGTGATGACCTCCTCGAAGGTCTTGTTGAACATCTCGGCTATCTCCTCGTTGGTGTAGCACATGCCCTCGTAGACCTCCTCGAACATCCTCGCGACCCTGTCGGGCGTCTCGACGAGTCCGGGCCTGTCGGGATTGTCATTCAATGCGATGATGATCTCCCTGATTGCTGCCCTTATCCTGTCCGTGTCGATCTGCTTTACCATCTTCAAACGCCTCTCGTCTCCGGCGGCCAAATGGCCTTGTGAAGCTGAATCTGAATGCGGATGTCAATCCTGTTCTTAAAACCATAGCCTTTCAGCCACTCGACCAGCCTCGCGGGGTCCGTGCTTCCGAACACCGGGGACACGAAAACGTGGCAGACGGGACTCAGGTCGGAGAGGACCTCCTCCATGCGCGCGATGTCCTCCTCAGAGCCCACGACGAACTTGAGCACGTCGGTCGGCCTGAGGCATCTCAGAGCGGACATGTCCATCCTGTCGGACATCCCCGACGACGGCAGCTTGTAATCTGCCGTGATGATCGACCCCTCGCTCATGAACTCCCTGAAGTCGACGGAACCGTTGGTCTCGAAGTTGACCTCCGTCCCCCTAGATATGAGCGAGGATACCAGCGTGCGGAGCTCCTGCCTGTCCTGGAGGAGCGGTTCGCCTCCGGTGAGCGTCACGTACCTGGCATCGGACGGTACGGCATCGAGTATCTCCGCCGCGGAGATGTCCTTCCCGCCGTCGTAGGAGTATACGGTGTCGCACCAAGAACATCTGAGGTTGCAACCGACGAAGCGCACGAACGTGCATACCTTCCCGGCGCGTATGCCCTCACCCTCGACGGACGTGAAAATCTCGCATACCCTCATCATTCGTCACGCTCATAGATGGCGGTGTTGCCCTCGGACTCCTGAACGGACACCCTGTAGCACTTCTCGCCGAGCTGTTCGCAGATCCAATGGGCGATGTTCTCCGCTGTGGGGTTGAAATCGAAGATGTCGTTCAGATACCTGTGGTCCAGCTTCTCGGTGATGGCCGACTTGACGTGGGCGAAGTCGAAGACCATCCCGTTCTCGTCGAGCTCCTTCGATTTGCAGTAGACGGTAATGATCCAGTTGTGGCCGTGGAGGTTCTGGCACTTGCTTTCGTAGTTGAGCTTGAGGTTGTGCGCTCCCGAAATCTCGAATCTCTTTGAGATGTAGTACATCCATATCACCTGCAGAGGGGATCCACCGTCCCGTTGGCCTTGAAGGCGTTCTCCCTGTCTATGCACGTCCCGCACCTGTGGCAGGGCTCGTCCCCGCCCTCGTAGCAGGACCATGTCATCTCGTAGGGCACACCGAGTCTTAATCCCTCCCTTACGACGCCCGCCTTGTTCATGTCGATGAGCGGTGCGGAGAGATGAAGTACGTGTCCGCTGCCCTCGTAAATCGCGGAATCCATGGACCTGTAGAACTCGGGGGTGCAGTCGGGATATGCCGATCCCGCGGCATCGTCCGCATGGGCACCGTAGCAGATCTCCGAACACCCGTGGATGAGCGCCCTCGCCGCCGCGATCGATAGCATCAGACCGTTGCGGAAGGGGACGTATGTGGACACCGTTCCGTTCTCCGCCCTCCCTTTCTGCTGATCGTAGGAACCGTGCTCGATCTCCTTCCCGGAATCGGACAGCAGTGCGCAGTCGGACCCCTGCATGATGGTCTTGAGGTCGTACTCCTCCAGCTCCACGCCGTAATGGGAGGCGATCCTTCTGGCGGATTCCATCTCCTTCGAATGCCTCTGCCCGTAGAACACGTTCAGGGCCATGACCTGGTCCCTGCCGTACTCCGCTACCTTCATTGCGAGACACGTGGCGGAATCGACGCCGCCGCTTAACAGGACCAGGGACTTCATTGCTTCACCGATGCGGTTTATGGTTGTATATTGGGCATCCGATATATTAGGAGCATACCCCTGATTCGGGTGATTCGGTGACCTCCCCCTCAGAGGTTTATATGCTCGTTAGTCATTAATCCCAACATGGCGGATCCCATCACGGTCACACAGTTCGACGAGCTCGTAAAGCGGGTGCTCGGCAATTCGAGGGAGCTGTGCGACGTGTTCGTCAGCGGGGAGATCTCCGAATTCAAGCGCGCACCGTCCGGACATCTGTACTTCACCCTGAAGGACGGGCAGTCCACCCTCAAGTGCAACATGTGGAGGAGCTCCGCCCAGACGGTGACGTTCACCCCCGAGGTGGGAATGAAGGTCACCGCATTCGGCAGTGCGGATTTCTATGCGCCGTACGGTCAGCTGAACTTCATCGTGAGGAATCTGGCACAATACGGCGAGGGCGAACAGAAGAAGGCCCTGGAGGAGCTGACGAACAAGCTTCTGAAGGAGGGGCTGTTCGAACCCGAGCGCAAGAGGAAGCTGCCGAAATACCCCAAGGTCATCGGGGTGGTGACCTCGGAGGCGGGTGCGGTGATCAAGGACATAATCAACACCGCTAGGCTGCAGTTCCCCGCGGACATACTCCTCGCACCTGCGAACGTGCAGGGCGAGGGGGCGGACATCACGATGATACACGCCCTCCAGCTGCTCAACTCCCAGAACGTGGATGTCATAATCATAGGGCGCGGAGGCGGTTCCAAGGAGGACCTCTCCGCATTCAACTCCGAGGCGCTGGTGAGGGCGATAGCCGCATCGAAGGCGCCCGTGATATCGGCTGTGGGGCACGCAACTGACAAATCCCTCACGGACAGGGTTGCCGACCTCTACGCCGAGACGCCCACGCAGGCAGCGATGCTCGCCGTGCTCCCGATGGACCAGGTCCGCGGGGAGCTCCACGGGTACGAGATGCGCGCCGGGAGGGCGCTGAAGGGACTCATCGACAGGATGAGGTCCAGATTCGCATATCCGGATTCGAGGCTGGAGCAGAACTCGCCCATGAAGTACATGGAGAGGCAGCGGACCCTTATGGAGAAGCTGTCGATGAGGATGGATTCAGCGATCGTGTCCGATATCAGAGGATGCAGGTCGTCCTTCGACACCGCCGACGCCAAGCTCCGTCCCTCCAACGCGGAGAGGATGGTCAACGAATGCGGCATGAGGCTGGATGCGGTATGCACCAGGGCCGACATGGCCGTCAGGAGGATACTCGCGGACAGGGCACAGAGGACGGATGCGCTCTCCATGCGCCTGGATTCGGACAACCCCTACAACGTCCTTAGGAGGGGGTACAGCTACATCTCGGACGACGAGGGCAACACGATAACGTCCGCCGCCTCCCTTTCCGAAGGGAAGATGATCACGGTCAAGATGAGGGACGGCAGGGCGAAAGCACAGATCAAGGAGGTACACAGGAAATGACAGAGGAGAAGAGACCGGAGGAAATGACCTTCGAGGAGAGCCTGAACAAGCTTAACGAACTGGTGAACCAGCTGGAGAACGGCGGTCTAGATCTCGACAAGAACATCGAGATCTACGAGCAGGCCGTGGTGCTCAGGGACAGGTGCAGGAAGATCCTCGAGGAGAGCGAGCGCAAGGTCCAGAAGCTCATGGAGACCGCCGACGGGATCAAGAAAGAGGACTTCTCAGTGGAGTGACCTCCACAGCCTGAGGCCGTTGGAATCGGCCCAGGCCTTCGTATCGGCATAGAGCTGGGTCGCGGAGAACTGGTCGAAGTCGTAGGACAGGCGCAGGGCGCTGCCTATGGCAGAGTTCTTCAGGTGCATCGCGTTGTCGGAACCGAAGATGAACTTCAGCCCTATCGCCATCACAGCCACGAGATCGTGCCCGCGGCAGACCTCGTCGACGTAGTGCTTCTCGGCCATGTACTCGTCCATCAGCAGCCTCAGCTCCCTCACGGAAATGGATGGAGCGGCGGTGTTCCTGACGACGGCCTTGCACAGATCGTCGATGTCGCACTTGAGGGAATGGCGGTCGATGAAGTCCAGGAACTCCAGGTCCTTGAACGAGAGGCTCAGGTCCTCCACGGCCGACAGGTACATCATTATCCCCACGGGATAGGCCGCATCCTCGATCCTCTCGATGACGTTCCCGTAACGGGATTCGAAATGTGCCAGCTTCTCCTGGTCTGCGTATTCCCAAAGCACCTCGCGGAAGGAATCCGACGAAGTGATCATCGATTCCGCGTCGCGCGTATCGGTCCTGAAGAGGGGCGGCGACACCCTATTCTTGAACAGGAGGTCGAGGTCCGCGTCGATGATGCCGAGGACGTCCTTGTATCCCCTGCGTCCGGCGACCTCCTTTATCACCCCTTTGACGTTGTCCTTCGAATGGGCGATGATTGTGCGGACGTCGTTCCTGTCGATGAACTTCCCGTAGAGCCTGTGGTCCGTGGGACCTTCGACTACAAGCAGAGTACCCCCGAAGACGGAACGCATCATGGAAACGTTGTTAGCGATGTCCGATACGGTGAGGTACTCGCGCATGTTCACCTCAGTTCGTTGGCCTTGTCCCACATGTCGTGGATGGTCTGCGGCGAATGGGTGGCGATGAGCATCTGGAGGTCCCTGAGCCTGCAGAGGTCGCTGAACACGGGTCCGAGCCTCTGCTGCCATGAAACGTGCAGGGAGATCTCCGGCTCGTCGATGATGACCAGGGAACCGGGCCTAGCCTGGAAGAGCAGGCGGTAGAAGATGATCAGCAGGTGCATCTCCCCCGAGGAGAGGCATTCCATCGACAGCCCGGACCCGTCGCTCAGGACGATGCCCATCCTGCCGTTGTTGATGACCAGCCTCTTTCCTACGAAGAATGAGTTGATGATGTCCTGGTAGACGATTATGGACTCGGCCAGCTGGTGGTCCTTGGAGAGGAAGCCCTCCAGCGCGTAGACGAGCTTAAGGTAGCTGTCGTGGTTCTTCCCGATGTCGTATCTGGAGGGCGAGAGCTTCAGCCCGATGGGGAGGTTCACGCGGAAGCCGGATTCGTACATGAAGTCCACCTTGGCCTTCAGCTCCCTGAGCCTGAGCTCTATGTCGGCGTCGCTCAGGTCCTCCTCCACGACGGCATCCTCCACGGATATTGCCGTATCGTCCTTCGCGGCGATGAACCAATCCTTCAGCTCGTCGGTGAAGAGGTCCAGGGAATACACCAGCGTACCGTCCCCCTTCTTGGTGGTGAGCCTGGAGGACCTGATGAACGTGGGTGTGGCGATGCCTTTCGCACCGGCGGTGACGAGGTCTATGATGGTGCCGTTGCTGTTCAGCCTGATGGTCGGATCGGAATCGCGGTTCTCGGCGACGATCTTTGAACCGTCGTCGAAGATCAGCTCCGCCTTCGCGAAGCGGAACGCGCGCAGGGCCTCCCTGTCGCAGCGCAGGACGTCGTAGATTATCGTGAGGAAGATCGTCTTGCCCACCCCGTTAGCGGAGTGTACGAAGGTTATGCCGTCCGGATTGATCTCAACGGAATGGTCGCATTCGCCGAATAGGCCCTGGACCGATGCCGATATCAGTTTCATACCTGGAGTATGGCAATCAAAGGTTATTTTATTTCCCCATCAGGCGGGCGCGGGAGGTTCGGATACCGCCGTCCCTCCGCCCCTGCTGCGGGTGTAGAACGAGAACCAGAGCGTCTCGACGATCATCGACAGGAAGCATGGGATTACCGCAGAGGGCATGGCCTCCAGTATGACCATGCACATCGAAACCGAGAGGCCGGTGTTCTTCCATACGCCAAGGACGCGGTACGTCCCTTCGGAACCCTCGGCGAAGGAGGTCCTCCTTATCAGGTACCACATGATGAGATTGAGGGCGACCAGCCTGAGTACGGCCGCCCCGAGGACGAGGAGGACCATCGTGGGATCCGCCTCCAGCGTGGCACGGTTGGAGTTGACGGAGCAGAACACCATTATGGCCATGGTCAGGTTGATGACCGGGACCTTGACCTCTCTGCTCAATTCCACATGTGCCAGCAGTCTGGAGAGTATCACGGGGAGGATGATGAACAGGAGTATGTACTCGAGGATCTTCAGCGGATCCACCGCATCGCCGATCAGGGTGAACGAGAGCACCGGCGTGAGGACTATGCCCGAAAGATAGGTGGCGGTTACCGCGAGCACCGCTATCTCGATCCTCTCGCTCATCAGGGTCGCCGCGGTCACCACGGCGATGGCGCAGGGCATGGATGCCAGCATGACCCATCCGTACCAGATCTCCTTCTGCTCCCTGAAGAACATCAGACCGATCAGCAGGGTGGCGACGGTGTTGATCCCGTAGCAGAGGAGGATGGACAGCGCGGAACCGCGCTTGTTCTCCCTGAGGTCCTGCAGGGACAGCCTTAGACCGTGCATGGACAGGGTCATCTGGATGATCAGATCGATTATGATGAGCGTCGAGAAGGGCAGATCAAGCGTAGGCACGGTGAAACTGGCGATGATGCCGAGGGCGACCCATATCCTGAGGTCCATCACCAGCTTCGCAGCGCCCATGGATACGTCATATGCTTGCGATATATGAATC
>JAFPVN010000246.1 GCA_017395275.1 Candidatus Methanomethylophilaceae archaeon
CCCTTCGTCTTCACGATGCGCCCGAGGGAGAGGATGTAGTCGCCTTCGGGGGATGTGTTGGGCGCGGGGATCTCCGAGAGGCCGCACGGCACGAAGGACGTCTTCTCCCTAGGGTACCCGAGCGCGACGGTGGAGTCCTGGACGTACCTGCTGACGCAGACTATGTGGTCGAAGGAGGGCAGGACCTTCTTCCTGAACCTCCTGTCGTTGATCCCGGATATCCTCGCCTCCAGCCCGATCCCCTCGTTCCACATGTTGTGCACCGTGAACAGCTTGGGGCCGTCGTACCTGGCCATGTCCTTGTTCCAGGAGGGAGCCCAGCGGTAGTTGTAGTTCACGACGTCGGCGTCCAGCGAGTCCAGCGTCTCCAGTACGCCCGAGGACGTCACGTACGGAGGGTTGTATATGTTCAGGAACCTGGACTTGACGCGGACTATGCGGTATCCGGACTCGGACGTCTCCTCCTCGGAGGTGTCCTGGAGCCGCGCTGTGAGTATGGTGACGTCGTGCCCCCTCTTCACCAGGCGTTTCGCCAGGTCGTCCATGCGGCGCTCTATCCCTCCCTTGTAAGGGAAGAAGAACGGATTCACGTCTACGAACCTCATCGCTCTATCCCTGCCTTCTTCTTGCGGCGGTAGGAAGCCGCCAAGCTGACTATCACTATGAATATCACCAGGCTCATCGTGACCTTTAGGGCCATGTCCCCGCTGAAGTACGAGTAGAAGAAGCTGCTGGCGAGCAGGATCAGCCCGTATTTCAGGACGCATCCGAGCACGATGTAGGCCGCGCACTTCTTTGGGTCCCAGGCGTCTATTATCGCTATGAACGCGCCTGCGAAGGGTATCATCGGGGCCACCCTGTTGATGAGCATCACCCGCTCGTCGCTGACCAGCAGGAACCCCACGTACTTCTCCACGATCCCGGCGATCTTCCGGGGTATGCTTATGCGCTTCACCACGAAGTACAGCGAGAATATCCCCGCAAGCTCGGCCAGCACCGCCATGAGGATGAGCAGGCATCCGAACACCGGGGTGGGGTTGTAGTCGTATCCGAGGATGAAGAATATCTCGGGCAGAGCCGGGAATATGAGGGCGTCTATCAGGAAGATCAGGAACACGCAGAACAGGACGCCCGCGTCGCCGTAGTCGCCGAACAGGCTGTAGATGAACTCCGAGATGTTCACGTGTTCCCCCCTCTCTTCGACACGAGGTCCTGGTACAGGTCCATCAGGCGCTGGGACGACACGGCCTCCGAGTTCGCGAGGGCTGTCTCCAGCGAGTTGCGCCTCACCTCATCCGAGGCGTCCAGGCATCTCCTGATGGCGTCGGCGCAGTCGTCCTCGCCCTCGAACAGGAACCCGTTCACGCCGTCCTCGATTATGTCGTGGAACGCCCTCGCGTCGCAGCAGGCCACCGGGATCCCGGCGGCCATGGCCTCCAGGACGGACAGGCCTTGCGTCTCGAACCTGGACGCGGACACCAGCATGTCGGAGGCGGCGTACGCCTCGAGGACGTTCTCGTTGTCTATGTACCCCGTGAACACGAC
>JAFPVN010000247.1 GCA_017395275.1 Candidatus Methanomethylophilaceae archaeon
CCTCCCCTATGGTGTCTGCAAGCCCCATTATCCATGCCTGCGGGGTGATGCCGAGTTCCTCAGGGGTGCGGACCTTAGCGCCGGATACGACGTCCGACAGGATCTCCGCCTCCGCGAATTCCATCATGGCGTCCGCAGCGGGTCCGTGGAGGAGCATGTCCTCGGACACGTTCCACACCAGCGAGTGCATCCTGTCCTCCATCTCCTTCTTCGGCTCATCGTAACCGGAACCGACGTGTATGGCATGGATGACGTTCTTGCTGAGCCTGATTATCTTCCTGGATTCGGCAAGTGCCAGATCCCTCTGTTTCTCCGCTTCGGCCAATGCCTGCGTAACATCCTCGACAGCTTCCTTCAGTCCGTCCATGGTATCACAGTCCGTCTATGAACGACCTCTCAAGGGAGTTGGTGAACATCAATGCTTCCTTCTTCCACCTGAGGGTGTCCGTCTCGTACATCTTGAATTCCAATTCCTCGTACTTCACGTCGACCAGCGTGAGCGCGTCCGCTCTCGCAACCCCGAAGTTGGTCTCCTTCAGATCGTACAACGCTTCCTTCACGTCCTCGATCCCGGCGTTGCCCTTGGCGACCCTCATCACGGCGGAGCATATCCTGCGGATCTGGTTCCACAGGAAGTATCTGGATTCGAACTCGATCTCGACCGTATTCTCCTTTTCGATGACGTCTATGCGCTGGAGGGTCATCTCCGTTGGTTTACCGTCGTACTTGCAGAACCTGGCGAAGTCGTGCTTCCCCAGGAACAGGGACGCGCATTCCCTCACCAGGGCCATGTCCATGTTGCCCTTGGGCATGACGTACCTGTACACGCGGGTGTCGGCGTATCTGACGTTGAAGTTGTCTGGCACTTCGGCAGTGCCTCTGAAATGAACGGTCTTCGATGCTCCGTTGAGAGCCTTGAGCATGACCGCGTCGTCGTCGAAGAACGTGTTGAACACTATGACGTTGCCGAGGGCGTTCACGCCCACGTCGGTGCGGCTGGAGCACTTGAGGTCGAACCAGCCCTCGTCCCTTCCGTCGCCGGTGACGACGAGCACGCGTGCCACCTCGCCCATCACGGTGAACAGCCCGGGCTGGACCTGCGACCCGGAGAAGTCCTTCCCCGAGTACGCTATCTTGACGGCGACCCTGCGGTCGGTCATTGTCCGCGGAGGCGGGCCATGTGGTCGACCCTCTTGCGGATCAGCGATGCCTTTCCGATGTCGTGGCGGACGAATATGTAGTCGCAGTTGATGCAGCTGAGTCCGACCTCGCTGTTCCACTCCGCCTCGTCGGTACTGTTGGCAACACCGACCATCGCCGCCGTCCTGGACGAGCCGGTGATGAGGGTGTTCTCCACCTTGTTGATGTTGGCGTAGTAGAGGATCGCCTTGGACTTAGCGAGGTTCTCCATGTCGAAGGAGATCTCCCTTCCGCTGTCGACGTTGGACGTGCCGTATCCCTTGGGTACCGCGTACTTGCACACGGTGGCCTTGTTGGCGAACTTGACATCCCCTTTCAGCTTGCCGTCGGCGATCTGCTTGCAGACGTCCTCGAAGTTGGATTCCAGGATGGATAATACATTCATGGCCTCGGGGTCGCCGAACCTGGCGTTGAACTCGATGATCTTGGGGCCGTCCACGGTCAGCATGAACTGTCCGTAGAGCACTCCCTTGTAGGGGCAGCCCTCCTTGGCCAATGCGTCGATGACCGCCTGGATGATGTCCAGGGACTTCTGCCTCTCCTCGGCGGTGATGAACGGGAGCAGGTGGTCTGCCTCGCTGTACGAGCCCATCCCTCCGGTGTTGGGCCCCATGTCGCCGTCGTATGCCCTCTTGTGGTCCTGGACCAGGGGCATGGGGGAGATCTTCTTCCCGTCGCAGAACACCATCTGCGTGAACTCCTCTCCCTCCAGCTTCTCCTCTATGATTACGCCGGCCCCTCCGATGTTCCCGGAGAAGATCTCGTCGATGTACTTGTCGGCGTCCTCGATGGCCTTCATGTGCTCGCCCATGACCTTGACCCCCTTTCCGCCGGTGAGTCCCACGGGCTTGACCACGAACTTGGTTCCCAGCGGCCTGATGTACGCCTTGGCGTCGGCCGCGTTGTCGAATGATTTGTACACTACGTTCCCCGGGATCTTGTACTTCTCCACGAGGTCCCTCATGAACGTCTTGGACGACTCTATCCTCGCCGCAGCCTGGGTGGGCGAGGCGCATTTGATGCCGATCTTCTCAAGGGCATCCACCAGTCCCGCCGCCAGGGGCGCCTCGGGACCGACGAACGCCAGTTCGACGCCGCACTCCTTGGCGAAGGCGCAGACCTCGTCGACCTTCGTCTCGTCCACGAGCTTGTACTTCGATGCCCTGTCGAGTATGCCGGGGTTGGCATTCTTCATGACCGCGAAAATCTCGGAGCCCGCCCTGTGGAAAGCCTCCACGATCGCATGCTCCCTTCCGCCTCCTCCTACTGTAAGTACCTTCATCTTTTTCACCTCAGAGTCCCAGACAGGAGATGACCTCGTCGAGTCCGATCCCCTTCTTCGCGCTGCACAGGACGATGTCCTTCCTGCCGCCCGTGAGCTTCCTGTAATCGTTGACAATGATCTGCGGGTCCACGTCCACCGCATCCGCGATGTCCACCTTGTTCAATATAGCCAGATCGGAGTGGATGAATATGTCGGGATGCTTCCTGACCATGTCGTCGCCCTCCGTGGTGGAGATGACCACGACCCTCATGTCCGTCCCCAGCGGGAAGTCCGCGGGGCACACGAGGTTCCCTACGTTCTCGATGAACAGCACGTCCACCGAATCGAGGTCGATGCCGTGGAGGCACCTGTGGACCATGTTGGCGTCGAGGTGGCATTCCTTCCCGGTGTTGCAGTTGGTGGTGGTGAGTCCGGAATCGACCATCCTGGTCATGTCGTCGGCCCCGGTCACGTCTCCCGCGATCGCATGAACCCTCAGTCCCTTCGCCCTGAGCTTCTCGGCCAGCTTGATGATCAGAGCGGTCTTGCCCGCCCCGATGGAGCCCATGAAATCGATGGCCACGACCTTGTGGTCCTTCAACATCTCATAGTTCTCGTTGGCGATGTTGTTGTTCTCCTTCAGAACGTCGAACTCCATGCCGACGGTTACGTTGTGCATGGGCAGGGGTATCCCTTACAAGGTAATAAAAACCAACGTCCCCGCACCCTAACATTATTATGCGCGACTGGAATAACCACGCGAGCATCATGAGTTATTCCGATGAGACCAGGAAGCTGCTGGAGGATGCGGGCGCCGTCGAGGGTTCGATGGTCGTGCTGCAGGCCGACGGGCAGACATACAAGGGCAAGCTTATGCCCCACCACGAGTTCAGCGCACCCGACATCGTCATCCTGAAGATGAAGAGCGGATACAACGTAGGCATCCGCGTAGATAGGGATTCCAAGCTGGAGGTCGTCGAGGCGCCGGTATCCCACGAGAAGAGGGAGGCCGAGGTGGAGGAGAAGAAGGGACTTCCCACGCTGGTCCTCATCGGTACCGGAGGTACCATCGCATCCTACGTCGACTATAGGACGGGTGCCGTTCACCCGGCATTGTCCACATCGGACATGATCAACGCGATCCCCGAGATAAGGGAGGTCGCCAACATCCGCGCCAAGGTCCTGTTCTCCATATTCTCGGAGAACATGGACGTGCACCACTGGCAGGAACTTGCCAGGTGCGTGGCGGAGGAGATAGACAACGGCGCCGACGGAGTGATCATCCCGCACGGTACCGACACCATGGGATACACTGCGGCGGCGCTTTCCTTCATGCTCGGGAACGTGTCCAAGCCGGTCATACTCGTGGGGGCCCAGAGGTCATCGGACAGGCCCTCATCGGATGCTTCGACGAATCTCATGGCATGCGCCAGGTTCTGCACCCAGGGGAAGAAGGCCGGTGTGTTCGTGATAATGCACGACACAGAGGGCGACGACTCCTTCGCCGTCCACAACGGGGCGAGGGTCAGGAAGATGCAC
>JAFPVN010000248.1 GCA_017395275.1 Candidatus Methanomethylophilaceae archaeon
CAGTCGTATGTCCTGTCCTTTCTGAGCTGTCTGATTTCCAAATACTCGGAAGCCTCGTTCAGAAACGAATGGAATTCTTCTGAAGAGATCGTTTTTTCCGAATCGAAGAGTTTGGAGAACGTCACCTTACGGAAACCGTTTTCCGAGAAGAAACGTATCGTCTCATCTGCGTGTGACAGCAGTTCCGGAGTCACGGTGCAATTTACCGATGGTTTGTTTCCGAACAGAGCCTCGTATCTCCGTACGGTATCCATTACGCTGGAGAATGTCCCATTACCTGAACGGTCCACGCGATTAGTATCGTGCAGCATCTGACTGCCATCCAGAGAGATACAGTACTCCAGAACATCCCTGTGCTCCCACATGAACCTCACTTTTTCATCGTCCACCCCGACGCCGTTCGATATCGTATACATCCTGATGTGCGGGTCCTTTCCCAATTCCTCGACGATGCGTTTCAGCATATCGAAACGCAATAGTGGTTCTCCGCCGCCGACGATGCCGACCTTGAAAAGATTGTCATTGTTCGAAACGTAATCCCTGATTGAGTCGATGATCGAATCGATCTCCTCCCCCGTCATATCCCTGGAACGCCTTCCATCGGTGGTGAAATGGCAATATCTGCAACGCAGATTGCACTTCTCCGTGATAGAGATGCAGCACCGGTCAATCATGATTTCCCCTTGAAGAGATTCTTGAGTTCCAGATCGTTCGATGCGTACGCCCAGTCGAGTGCGGTCTTTCCTTCGCGGTCGCGGATATCTATGTCCGTCTTATCCTGGGAGAGAATGATCTTGGCAGATGACGGGTGCCCCTTCAGACATGCCTTGATCAACGGAGTGAAACCGTTCGCATCCTGCTGGTTCAGACAGGCTCCGGCCTCGATCAGCGCTTCGACAAGGTCGTCCCTCCCGTGCCAAGCGGCTATCATCAAAGGCGTATTGCCGTAATTCTTCCCCGTGCTTCCGCAATTGACGTCGCATCCGGCCTCGATCAGCATCTTGACGATCTTCAGATCGTTGATCTGGATTGCGTGACTTACGGCCGGGAGGCAGTATTTGCTCTCGTCGACCCTGTTAAGATCCACATCCGGCAGGGACAGGAGATATTCCACCATCGCGTAATCCTTGTTGCGGACCGCCTGGATGAGCGGAGTGAATCCTTTTTCCGCATTCATCTGATTGGGGTCCACGATTCCTTTCGCGTATGCCTTGCTGGCCTTCTCCACGGATTTCCCCTTCACCGCATTGAAGAACTGGACCGAACGGTCGTAATCGTAAGTTGCGTTCTTGTCCCCGAACATCCGGTCGTATTCATTCATCGACATGAAGACGATGCCGGGTTCGTCCTTCTGTAACGAGAAATATATGTCGCGATTGATGACATAGAAACAGGCATTTGTGTGCTTTCTTGCAAGATCCCTCGCTATATCGACGATGCGGTCATCGTTGACATCCTTATTGCTTACCTCTTCGACGAACAGTATGTTTGAACCTTCCTTCTTGTGCTCGTTGCTGATGGAATTCATCGCGAGTCTTGCCCTGTTCGAGACGTAATTGTTCTTCTGGTCCTTCAGATGATTCAGTTCGTTGATGACGGTTCTTGGGATTGCCACGTAGTTGAATTTTCTGCTGAGTTCGTTGATGATACGGGGACGGTTGATCAGGGATGACGTATCCGGAACTGCCCAGATTTCTGCGGAGAGGTTCAATCCTACCAGTTCATCGATGCTGATCGAATATGTTGTGACCAGTCTGAAGAGCTGTTCCGTGGTGGGCAGCACCTTTCCTTTCTCCCAATTGGAGATAGTAGGGCGCGCGATTCCGAGATCGGCAGCAAATTGTTCCTGATTCTTTCCCAGTTTTTCCCTTAATTGCTTGATATTTCTTGCTAAGGTGCCTGGTTCTATTTCCATGATTATTGCTACAAATTATTGAGTATATAATAATTTCTTACAAAAACGGATTTTTAAGATTTTTAAATATGGTGTTTGTAATTATCAATTACAATTAACCGATAATTGTAATTTATCATTACACTATTTGATTGACACGTTTCACCTGTCCTTCAGCGCCCTCATCTTCGACAGCCTGGCGATCGCCTTGCTGCTGTCCCTCGCAGCCGCCCTGGTGTACCAGTATACCGCCTTCTCGTACGAGTCGGGCACGTCTATCTCCCCGTTCTCGTACAGATCCGCCAGGAATTCCAGTACGACGGTGCTGCCCTCCGTCTCCGCGGCCCTCTCGAACCATTCCTTCGCCCGCTCCCTGGTGTCCGGCAGGCCGAGCCTGTCCTCGTCGTAGATTATACCGAGCTCAATCATCGCCATGAAGTTCCCCTGTTCGGCGGCGCGGCCGAACCAGTCCGCCGCCTTGCGGTACGAATCATGGAGATGCCACGCGCCCATGTGCATCATGGCGTTGACGTCCCCGTGCTCCGCAGCTCTGTGCATCCACCGCTCCGCATCCTCGAAGGAACGTCCGGTACCCAGGCCGTCGAGGTAGCACAGCCCGACGGAGTACTCCGCGTCCCTGTCTCCCTGTTCCGCAGCCTTCCTGAACCATTCGAGGGCGCGGGACATGTCCTTCTCTACGATCTCGCCCTTGGCGTATGCCACGCCTATCTCGTACTGGGCCACGGCATCGGAGGGATCGGATTCCAGCGCCCTGCGGAAATAATCGGAGGATTTCCTCTCATCCCTCTCCCCGAGGAATATATCGTCGTTCCAGATCGCGCTCATCCTTAGCATGGCACGGGTGTTCCCGCCCTCGGCGGCCTTCTCGAACCACTCTATGGCGATATCTGCGATATCACCAGTAAACCTGCGGTCGATCTCGGTGGTGTAGAACTGGGCGAGGCGGAACTGAGCGTCCGGGTGGCCGAGTACTGCTGCTCTTAAGAGATACCTGTAGGCGTCGCCGTCCCACTGCCCGTCGGTGAGACGGCAGGCGTCCTCGTCTATGAGCTCCATCGCTGCGGAGTACATTGCGTCGGGGTCGTTCTCGTCGGGTACGGTCACGGTATCACCTTGAGTTGTGCAACATATATTCTGTCGTCCGTGGGATATAAAGATGATGATTTCTGGGTCGGACAGTGACACGGGCGTGCAGGATGCCGCATCCGTGTCACTGCCGACGATAAGAAAACTCACATTCAAATATCTGCATTCACAGTCGGAACATATGGATGCGAACTGGCTTTTATCCCTGCTCAGGAACCCTTACGATGCCCGCTCCCAGTTCCTGCTGGGAGAGGTATACGCGGAGAGAATATACGTCGGAAGATCCGGTTCCGACGATCCGTACGATCCCGTCCTGGAACCTTCGGACGAGAAGGCATTGGAGTACTACCTCCGGTCGGCGGAACAGGGATACGGTAAGGCCATGTTCAGGATCGGGCAGATGTATGAGAATGGTACTCACCCCCGGGGGATGTCCACGAACAGGGCGATGGAATGGTACCTCAGGGGTTCGGATCGCGGAGATCCAGATTCCATGTACGCCGTCGGCAGGATGTATCATCTCGGGAACGGTGTTAACCAATCATATGAAAAGGCGATGGAGTGGTACGGGAAGGCGGCGGAACTGGGGCATGCGGAGGCCTGCAACAGAATCGGGAAGATGTACGAGACGGGTGCGTATCCGGAACAATCAGCTGAGGAAGCAGAGAGATGGTACGCAAAGGCAGCGGAAAAAGGATATTGGAAACGATAAGGCACATTAGCGATACAAATATCGCTCACCTTACAATCAAATCGTGTCCAATTATAACGTTTCATCCATTGGATGGTTACAATATATAATCACAATCATTCAAAGCCCTGTCCAAGGCACGGAGATGCATAACAATTAATTTATCATCAAAATATAAATTTGATAATAAAAATTTAATCTTAAATGTTATGCCCACCATGGTATTCCCAGAAACAAAAAAAGAGGAATACCATGATTATCGGAATAGATTTCGGAACATGTTTTTCGTCTGCAGCCATCATGAATGGGTTCATCCCCGTCACGACCTACATCAAGGACACCACCGGCGTCGGGATCCCCTCCCTGTTCATGTATTCGCAGGAACAGGGGAAGGAGCTCTTCGGCGAGGACTGCATCACCGGCGAGGCTTTCAGGCACGAGGCAGACATCATCAGGAACATGAAGAGGACGGTCA
>JAFPVN010000249.1 GCA_017395275.1 Candidatus Methanomethylophilaceae archaeon
ACTTCGACATGCTGATCTCGCTGATCCGCGAGTTCTACTCCAAGATGGGATTCGACCAGATCAGGATCAGGCCGGCATACTTCCCGTATACGGAGCCCTCCCTCGAGCTGGAGGTGTTCTTCAACGGCAAGTGGATGGAACTGGGAGGGGCGGGCATATTCAGGCCCGAGGTGGTCGCGCCCTTCGGTATCGACAAGCCCGTGCTCGCATGGGGATTCGGATTCGAGAGGCTGGCGATGCTGAAATGGAACATCACCGACATCCGCGACCTCTACATCTCGGACATCGACGACCTGAGGAAGAACAGGATCCTGTGATCAGGATATCTTGAGGCCAAGGTCCTTGGCTATGGCCTTCACGTTCCTCTTGCCGATCTCGTTGGTGGAGCAGTAGGCCTTCGATATGTGCCTGTTGGCGTCATCGGTCTGACCCTTCGCGGCGTCTATGCACGCCTGGACCAGGAACCTCTGGGCGACGGCGGCGATGTTGTTGTCCGATATGATCCTCACCGCGGCATACATCTGCTCCTCCGCCTTGTCTATCTCGCCGAGGTCTAGGTAGGCCTCCGAGAGTTTCACCATCCCGAGGGCGTTGCCGCTGCCGTTCACCTTACGGATCATCTCAGCGGCCTCGGAATCCTTCTTCCTGAGGATGAGACATTCGGTCAGGCAGGCGTATCCGTACTCCTGCCCTCCGTCGACCGTCACGAGCTTCTCGGACGCCTCCCTTGCCGTCTTAAGGTCGTTCTGCGAAAGTGCCAGCTCCGCGCGGAGCGTGAGGAAGTCCGCCAGATATCTTTCCTTGACGGATTCCAGCGGGACGTCCCTTACGGTCTCGTAGAATCCCCTGTCGTCGGAAAGTATCATCGCGTACAGGTTCCTCTCTATGACCTTGCAGGCGTCCACGTACCTCCCTGCCCTGAGCAGGTGGTATGTCCTCTCCACCATCCTGCAGTCCTCGTCAGTGATGGCGCTGTGCTGCCCGTCCTTGTCGTAGTAGTCGGCGGCGTAGCTGTCCCATATGCGTATCTCCTCCGGGTCGGCGGCGGCGAGGATCCTGTTCCTGAGCTCGGGCACTATGGACGTGTATCCGGAGGGTTCCATGGGGATGGTGCTCCTGTCATGCGGCGGGAGCGAATCCGCGGGTACGGATATCCTCAGCGCGCATGCCACCCCCAGTGCCATGCGGTCCTTGCCGCCCAGGTTCTCCAGCAGCGCGGACGAGTCCTGTTTCTTCAGGTCTATGAGCGTGCGGACGTCTATGCCGGCGTTCCTGGCCTTCTCCTCCACGTCCATGGCCGCCTTCAGCCCGTTCTCGGTGAGGGTGTACGCAAACCTGCGCACCTTCCCCCCGTAGATGCGGACCTGTGCCTCGTTCACGTTGCCCTTCTCCTTGTGCTTCTTCAGTTCCAGCGACGCGTGCGCCCTGGAGATCCTGAGGGACGTGGCGATCCCGTCCTGGGTGATGTCCCACGGGATGTTGTAGTAATCCGCGAGGTTGATCGATCTGAAGTTGTACAGGTGGAGCAGAAGCCTTTCGCCGAGGGTGAATTCCGGCATGGTGGAAGTACTAAGTACCGTTAATATAAGGGATTCGGTGCGTTTTTCGTAGCGTCCGCGGTATCTGATGCGATACTGCTCCATTTAAAAGCGCAGTCCCCGATACGAACATGCAGGTCCGCCCTGCAGGATGACGTCAATGGGAAGGCATGTTATGGAGGCGTTGGGGAAGAGCCGTGTTGTGATGGAGGACGGTAAGGTCGTCGAAGTCTCGGAGCCGCAGGTGAAGTACTGTCCCCTCTTCAAGAAGTACAGGGGCATCGAGGAGCTCAACAGGGACACCATCCGCGAGAACATGGAGTTCCGCATGAGGAAGTTCGGCATGTGCTGCGAGAACAGGGAGATCAGACTGGACAACTTCCTGAGCTTCGGAGTGTCCGAACTGATGTGTCTGGCACTTTCCAAGGGGTACATCGATGCCGTGGTGACCGCGGCAGACGGATGCGGTACCTGCGTGCTCACCGATCCCGGTATCGTGCAGGGCATGGGGGGGAGGATCTCGGCCATAGTGGAGACCTCGCCGATCGCGAAGGTCATCG
Source organism: Candidatus Methanomethylophilaceae archaeon (assembly GCA_017395275.1). Taxonomy (GTDB): domain Archaea; phylum Thermoplasmatota; class Thermoplasmata; order Methanomassiliicoccales; family Methanomethylophilaceae; genus SIG5. The sequence continues at coordinate 2,099 of JAFPVN010000249.1, forward strand.
AGGCGATCGGTCCCGAGAACGTGCTGGACCCGGAGACCACCCCGATCGACCAGAGGAAGGGGGTGGAGATGGCGGTGGCCAAGGGATTCAGGAAGATAGCGGTGACCGTCGCCTTCCCCGACGATGCGAAGTTCCTGCGCGACACGTACGGCGACAGGCTGGTCATCTTCGCGGTGCACACCACCGGGATAACCGAGGAGCAGGCCGAGCTGTACTTCGACAAGTGCGACGTCATCACCGCATGCGCTTCCAGGTATGTGAGGGAGGTCGGTGCGAGACGCGCCACCGTCCAGGCAGGCACGAAGGTGCCGGTGTACGGGGCATCGGAGTTCGGGAAGGACGTAATAACGCTGAAGCTCGAGGAGCTCGGACGCAAGCCCGATCACGGATTGGACGAGAGTCCCGACCCGCTGATATGAAAGAAAATCCTCCCCATCGGCGGGGTGATTTACTTTCAAGAATAATGTTCAATTCTATTCTAAAATAATTTAAATAATTCCAAACCATCGTCTCCCCATCGGCGGGTCTGCCGCTGAGAAGGTTTGATGATGAATACGACTCAGATATTGACGATAGGCGCAGTCATCATTGTTGCAGCTGCAGCAGTGGCTGTCGTTGTCGTCAATAACGGTAAGGATTCTGGAACAAGCGATGTCGATCCTATGGATGCATCCTGGGAGGACATCGTGAAAGATGCCAAGGGCCAGAAGATCACCATGGGATTCTATGTAGCGGATCCGATGGTGGCCGTATGGTATCCCAAATTCCAGAAGGAGATGAAAGATAACTACGGAATAGAAGTGACCGCCAAGTCTTATGGCCCTGCAGCGGCCAAGACCGCTGTTGCGGAGATGGAGGAGGGCCAGATGGAGAACGGAACGTTCGACTTCATCTGGGGTGACACCAGCGCTTATGCTGCGATGATCAATTCCAAGGGAGACTATTCCTTTGTCTATGACGATAAGAAGGACGGCAAGTCCTGGGCAAGCGTCCTCCCTAACGCATACTACCTCAAGAGCAACAGCGAGCAGATGATTTCCAGCATGTTCAAGGATTATGTGCCAGGCAGCGCAGTCAACTTCAGCAACGGTCAGACGATGATGGTCTACAACAAGGACTTCAACGTCGACACCGTAACAGTGAACGACGTCACTGTCAAGATGCCCTACAACGCAGCCGTCCTCTATGACGGAAGCGGCAACGTCACCGGATTCATCAAGGTCGGCGACAGCGGCCAGGGTTCCACCGAGGGGCACATCATCGATGTCGCCAGTGTGACCAGCCAGTCCGCGTTCGATACGGCATTCGCCGGTGCGGATACGGTCAGCGTGGATGCCGCGAGGGCAGAGATGGATGTCGATCACGGTCAGGTCAAGGGATACATGAAATACGCGATCCCCACCAACTTCAACGATCTCTCCAAGTGGGTCCAGATCTACCCCAAGCAGTTCGGATATCCCGATCCCGCCAACACCGCCGCGGTGTTCCACACCAACCTCCTCACGCAGGCGATGATCTACGAGCTCACCTGGGCCGATTCCTCCGCGAAGACCGGATGGAAGGTTGCCGAGAACAAGGAAGCCAACGTGACCGCGGTCAACACCGCTCTCGCCAACGTGAAGTCCAACGACGACTACAAGGCAGCGTTCGGATATGTGTTCAACTACCTGAAGGCACTCGACCCGTACGTCCACCAGTGGTCCGGTGCCGCCAAGTACCAGGATACGGGAACGATCGTCGACTACAATGCAAAGATCGTCGGTAATCAGTCCACGGACAAGGACTTCTCCGATGACACGATCATGCTGGCGATGTCCACCGTCACTTCCATCGACTCCAGGGTCGGTGAGGGCAAGCAGTACTCGTACAACGCCGGAGCGTTCTCGTTCGACACCGGCTGTTCGAGCGACTACTATATCTTCATACCTCAGAATTCGTCGCACAAGACCGCCGCCATGGTGGTCATCAATGCGCTCCTCGACCCCGCAGAGCAGGTCGATTGGTTCGCTACCACGGGCAACGGGTTCAACATCGACACCTCCAAGAATGTCATCGGAGGAACGGAGACGGTCAATGACAAGTACTTCAAGAGCGTTCTGGAGAACATGTCGATCTACCTCCCGCCCGAGAGACTCGCAGAAGTGACGCAGGTCGCGATGCTCACAGGATATGTGGGCTATTTCACGCCCAACTGGACTTCCGAAGTCAAGGCATGAGGTGAACAAACTATACAGGTGAAGATGGTGAAGGGCTGGCCGAAATACATAATCGCATTCCTGCCGGTCCTCGCCATCATCGCCGTCTTTTATTTCTATCCTCTCTATGTGACGTTGGAGCGGAGCATGCTCCGCGGGGAGGAGTTCATAGGCCTGGAGAGGTATGTGAACTTCCTGTCGGACGCCACGTTCCTTCATGCGTTCACGACATCGCTGCGCATCTCGCTGATCTCAACGGTGGTATCGATAATACTGGGCGTCTTGATCGCATTGGCTCTCAGGGGCACGTTCGCGGGGAAGAGGGTTTCGCTATTCCTCTTCCAGATGAACATCTCGATACCCCATATCGCCATGGCGACCATGGTCGTATTCCTTCTGGGATCGGTGGGGATAGTGTCATCGATAGCCTATCAGATGGGTTGGATCTCCAATTGGACGGATTTCCCCAAGATGATCCATGATGTCTCCCCCTTCGGGATAGTGGTCGCATACAGCCTCAAGTTCATACCGTTCATAGGCATGGCAGTCCTGGCCGTCCTCCAGGCTTTCCCCGTTGAGTATGAGCAGCAATCGCGTTCCCTCGGCGTCGGACGTCTCAGGACATTCTTCCATGTCACCCTGCCGGCCATAGTACCGGCGATAGCGACGTCGTCGATGATCGTCTTCGCGTTCTCCTTCGGATGCTATGAGGTGCCCAGCATCTTGCTCCACGACGTGACGGTCCCGACGCTGATCTACAACTCCTTCTACGACTTCTATGACCCCGAGGGCAGACCGACCGGTTATGCGGCGGCGATAATGCTGACCGTGCTCATGACCTCCATCGCCGCTGTGTACCTGTATCTCACATCCAGGGGGAGGAGGGCATGAACTGGTATCCTCGCATGATGATCCTCATCGCGATGGCGGCCTGCGTGATCATCCCTCTCACCGTGCTGATGGGCTGGGCCCTCAGCGTGGACTGGTCGTATCCGGACCTTGCTCCGAAGGGCATGTCACTGGACGGGCTGATTGAGTACATCACGAGGTCCGATACCGTGAGGGCGATCAAGAACAGTGTCATGCTGTCCCTGATAGTCACTGCGGGTTCCCTGATACTGGCATATATGCCGTCAAAGATCCTTGGCACCAGGGATTTCAAGGGGAAGACATTCCTCAGGATCATCATCCTCCTGCCTGCACTCACCCCCGGTATATGCGTGGTCTTCGGCATGATCCCTGTGTTCATCCGTCTGGGGATCTACAGGCAGTACATCTCCATAGTGCTCGCACAGATCACCTTCACGCTCCCGTACATGATCCTCACGCTCTCGTCCGTGTTCGAGAACTACGACGAGAACTACGAGAGGCAGTCGTCCTGTCTGGGGGTCGGGAAGACGGTCACGTTCGTGCATGTGATCATCCCGAAGCTCAAATCGGGTCTGGCCGTGGGGTGCATGTACACCTTCATGGTGTCATGGTCGATGTACCTGCTCACATACGAGCTGGCACCGTCCAACCTGGAGACGATGACGACGACGATAATGCCGATGCTGGTGTCCTCGACGGTCACATACCCGATATTGGCGGCGACGGCGGTGGTGTTCTTCCTCCCGTCCCTGCTCTTCCTGATCATATCCACGCAAATAATCAAGTCGGATAACATCAGTACGAGGGGAGGACTATGAGTTTCCTGGAGATAGCAGGCTTGACGAAGACGTATCCGCATGCGGACGCGCCCACACTGGAGGACATGAACTTCTCCGTGGAGGAGGGTGAGATCGTGGTGATCCTTGGACCTTCCGGATGTGGGAAGAGCACCTTCCTCAAGCTGATCTCGGGTCTTGAGAACCAGGAG
>JAFPVN010000250.1 GCA_017395275.1 Candidatus Methanomethylophilaceae archaeon
CCGTCAGATCAATCAGGAAGAAGATAAACGGCGGGAAGCTCAGCGCGGAGGAGATAGGTTCCATAGTATCCGACATACAGGACGGGGGACTCTCCGACAGGGAGATACTGTCTTTCGTCTCCGCGTTCAACGTCAACAATTCCGATCTGGCGGAGGTGGCCGCCCTCACCAGAGCCATGGCCTCCACCGGGGACACGGTGGATTTCGGCATCCCGGAGCTGTACGACTTCCACAGCCTCGGAGGCATCCCCGGGAACAAGATCACTCCTATAGTTGTGTCGATAGTCGCATCGCAGGGCCTGGTGATCCCGAAGCTGTCCTCGCGTGCCATAAGCAGCGCCTGCGGGACGTCCGATTTCGTCGAGACGTTCTGCCGCGTGGAATTGGGAACAGAGGAGCTCAAATCCGCCGTAAGGGAGGCCGGAGGCGTGTTCGCCTGCGGCAACGAGGATTACGCTCCCGTGGGCAGGAGGATAATCAGCGCGGAAAGACCGATGGGCATCGATCCCAGACCGATGATGCTCGCATCCATAATGAGCAAGAAGGTCGCGCTGGGGACCAACAATCTGCTCATCGACATCCCCATGGGCGACGGTTCCAAGATAGAGGACATGACTGTGGCGGAAGAGTTCGCCCGCGACCTGATAGGCCTGGGGAAGGAACTGGGCATGAGGGTCGAATGCGCTGTGACCTGCGCCGACCAGCCCATAGGGATTACCGTCGGACCCGTACTGGAAGCCAGGGAATGCATCCGCATACTGGAGGACGGCGACGGCGAGAGGTCGGTCATCGACAAGGCATGCGGCATGGCGGGGATGCTGCTGGAGATGGGCGGCATCTCCGGAGGCGAGAAGCTGGCGAGGGAGATACTCCGCTCCGGGAAAGCGCACGGGAAGTTCCTTGAGATCGTACGCGCCCAGGGAGGGAAGGACGTCAGGTCGTCCGACCTCGTACCGGGTGCGTTCGTCAAGGACATCCACGCCAAGAGGACGGGTTACGTGGAGTACATCGACAACCCATGTATCGTGGCCATAGCCAAGGGTGCGGGTGCGCCCTTCGACCCCGGAGCGGGCATAGAGCTGCTGCACAAGAAAGGCGATTTCGTCCACGAAGGGGACGTACTCTTCAGGATCTATGCGGAGAACGAGACCAAGCTGGAACGCGCCACGGATTCGGCCAGGTCGCGCCGTCCGATGCTCGTCGGCACCGACGCTCCCCCGAGGATCGCAGACCGTATGATAATCCGCAGGTTCAGTTATTAATCCGCTGCCGAAAACCTGGTCGGAATTATTAGAAGTTCAGTTAGTTTTTAATAATCAATCGTGCAACACCAGGACATGGAAGGAATCCTGGTATTCGCACTGTACTCCCTGATTCTGTTCGTCATATGCATGGCGGGAGCCTATCTCCCCCAGATCAAGCAGCTCAACGACAGGCAGAAGCACCTCCTCATCGCGCTTACCGCAGGTATCTTCGTCGGTCTCCTGTTCTGGCTGTTCCTTCCGGAGTCCTACGAGCTCACCGTCGAGGACGGGGGGCACAGCTACAGCGTGATGTGCTACGCCATCCTCGCAGGGTTCCTGGTGATATCGCTCATAGATGTGCTCATAAAGATCCGCCACGGGGACGGCCATCACCACCATCACCATGACGATGATGACGACGATGATGATGAGCACTCCCACCAGATCGTGTCCCTCTCGGCGTTCATCGGCCTGTCGATCCATGCGGGATGCGACGGTCTGGCACTTGCGGCCGCCACCTTGGGCGGAGAGACCCTCGGGGCCGTCGCCCTCGGAGGCATGTGTCTGCACAAGTTCATCGAGACCTTCTCGCTCTCGTCCTCGCTCTTACTCACGGAGAACGACGTCAGGAAGAGATGGACGTACCTCACAGGTTTCGCGCTGATCACGCCGATCATGGGTATGGTCATGTACCTGTTCCTCAACGGGATCGACGTCGAGGGCATCGCCGGTCTCCCGATGGCGTTCGCGGCGGGAACGTTCATGTTCGTCACGTTCTGCGATCTCCTTCCGGAGGCGTACCACAGGAAGGACAACAGCCTCAGGACCTTCATCTTCGTGGTCATCGGGGTCGCCATCGCAGCGGTCTGCATGACGCTGGTCAACATGGCCGGCGGACACCATCACTGATAGGTGATTCGGTTTTTGGGGGGTCACCCCCTTCAGACCCTTATATACTGCGCGCGCATAGCATAGCCGATGACAACAGAATTCTCCCTGCCGTTCTCGGATCCCACGTTCGTTCCCATGGCAGGGGGCTCGAACAGGTGCACGGTCTGCAAGGGCGCCAGGAACCTCTGCGGGAAGGACCGCTGTCCCCTGATGATCAAGTTCTACTCGCGCCAGCGCACCGCGCCCATGATCGACTTCACCGATCTGGATGGCAGCTGTCCTCCCGCCGTCTTCATAGGAAGGTACGGATACCCCAAGGTGGACATCGGTCCCCTCCTGCCGCCGATACACGGCGACACATCCATACTGGACACCCCCGAGAGATGGGTCGGGAAGAGCATCGACGAGATCACGGACATGCGCTTCAGCCTCGTCCGCGGGAAGTACAGGATAGACGCCCGGGACTTCGCCAAGGCGGGCAGGATAGTGGATCAGATCCAGCATCTGGCACTTACGGAGAGACCGGTCGATGTGGAGGCAAACTTCACCAAGAAACCAGTTGGAAGGATAGTCCTCGACGATGAGATACAGCCCTTCGGCCCCTCGGCAAGGATGGAGGGCATGAGGTCCGGTTCCGGGAGGTTCGAGAGGTATCTCGAGCGCAGCTACTACGATACGGACATGAAGGCCGTGGATGCGGTGGTGAACGCATACCGCAACGGCACGCTGATCTCCGAG
>JAFPVN010000251.1 GCA_017395275.1 Candidatus Methanomethylophilaceae archaeon
AGGTGTCCTGCGAGGGTGAAGGGCCCGGTGTTTCCTGCAATGACTGCGTACTTGTCTCCGTACTTCTCCTTCATGAGCTTGGTGGCCTCGATGATGACTGCGGGGCGTCCTCCCTTGAGGAACTCCTCAGGGTCCATGAGGTTGGGCTCGTCGTACTCGCCCGACATGGGGTCGAAGTGGAAGGGGTGCTTCTTGAGCATGGGGGTCCTGTCCTCCTTTCCGGGGTCGACGACGCATCCGAGCCTCTCTGCCTCAGCGGTGAGACAGAACGAGGACCTGACTGCCTCGAATCCGAAGTAGTTGGCCTGGGCTGCTCCAAGCTCGCACATCATCTTGGCGTTGGAGTGTGCCTCGGGCCAAGAGAATCCGGTGTACTTCATCTGTCCAATGGTCGCAGACTGGGTGAAGACTGCAACCGGGGGTCTGTCGAGTTTCTCCTGCTTCATAGCAGCGAGAACTCTCTCTCTGGGAGTCATTGTCATGATAAATCTCTCCGTAGAACGGGATGACTTCGGGATATATAACTTAGACGCTGGATTCTAAAATTAAATATTTTATTCGGCGGACATGCGGTCCGCCGAATGAGGGTTTCACTGATTCTCTGGCGGGTCCCCGATGACCCTCGAGACCACTTCCACGAAGTTGATCGTCCTGGCGATGGACTCCTCCTCCCAGTCCCCGACCCCTCCCTCGGTGGCCATGTAGGTCTTCACCTTGGACGATGCCTTGATGTTGGTGCATCTGAATTCGGCGATCTTCTTGGTCAGATAGTTCTCCAACCAGCGGCGCGTGGCCGAGATGGCGGTATCGAGATGGGTGTAGTACGACGAACCCATGAACGGTATGCTGGCCATGAACCTGTAGTCCGGCGTGGGCGTGATGGTCGCGGACAGCGATTCCGACACCTTGCTCGTGATCGCGCCTATGGCGTTGCCCACGTCGTTGTGCTCGGGGAACACCACCGTGGCGTTGAGCCTGTCCGCGAGATCCTCCATCATGAACTTGGACGGCGCTCCGACCCCCACGATGGGGATCTTGAACTTCGGCATGATCTCGATGGTGTCGTTGCGCACCTTCGAAACGAGCCTGCGCATAAGCACCCTGGAACCGTGGTCGTACCAGTTCCTGAACCTGTCGTCGAACACCTTGCTCATCACAGCTTCCGCCACCTGGGTCTTTATCTCGTCGAACAGCGCGGTGGCCGCCTGCTTCTTGGTCATCCCGAGCTTGTTGCTCAGTGCGGTGATTCCCGCGTCCGCTCCCGCCTTGCTGCCGAGGGTGAACTTCTTCAGGAAGACCATCACGTCGGTCGGGGTGAGCGAGGCGATCCTGAGCACCTCCTTCCTGACCATGGAATTCAGCTCCTCGTCGATGACCCAGAGTCCCTCCACCATGCCCATGATGTCGAGCTTGCTCAGCGGACCCTTGCCCTCGATGTTGTCGAATATGCGGAGCTCCTTCTCGTTCAGGACGCTTCTGTCGATGCCCTCGAGCGCCTCGTAATACTCGAACGTGTCAGACCCGATGATCTTGCCGATCACCTCAGGATGCTCCTCCGCATATGTGCACAGCGGGATCACCCTGTCGGGTCCGAGGATGAACCTCGGTCCGTCGAGCGTCACCTTGGAATCCCCTCCGAGCGCGACGGTGCTCATGTCCACCGCCTTCACGCGGGTCCTCCACTTTCCAACGGACGCTCCCTCGAACTGTATCTGCGGGAATCCGCCCTCCATGATCGCTATGTCGGTGGAGGTCCCTCCGATGTCCACCATCAGGCAGTCCTCGTAACCGGACAGCATCATGCCTCCCATCGAACTGGCGGCGGGACCGGACAGGATGGTCTCGATCGGATAGATCCTGGCGTTGTCGATGGTCATGACCGAGCCGTCTCCCTTGTAGACCATGATCGGCGCCTTCACGCCGACCTCCTTGAACGTCCTCTCCACATCGTCGAAGAACTTGCTGACGATGGAGATCAGCTTACCGTTGAGGACGGCGGTCTCCGCCCTCAGGTCGATACCCATGGCGGCGGACAGCTCGTGCCCCGCTATGACCGGCAGGCCGGTCAGCTGTATGGCCAGCTCCTTGACCTTCTTCTCCTGGGAGGAGTTGGCGATGGAGAACAGACCGGATATGGCGATTGCGTCCACGCCTTCGGAGACCTTCTTGATCGCCTCGGTTACCTCCGCCTTGGACATGGGCGCGAGGGGCTGGCCTTTGCTGTCGTACCCTCCCTTCACAAAGACCTGGTTCTTCTCTCCGAAATGGACGGGCTCCATCGGGTTCCATCCGATGAGGATCAGTCCCACCTCTCCTCCGTGCCCCTCGAGGATAGAGTTGGTGGCGAGGGTGGTCGATATCCCCACCAGGGAGATGTCCTCGGGCTTGATGTCGCACGACTCGAACACTGCCCTGACCGAGTTGCCGAGCCCTATAGAGAGGTCGTGATGGGTGGTGGGGGACTTCCTCTTCGCCACGACGGTGTTGTCATCCAGATCGACGATGACCGCATCCGTGAACGTTCCTCCGGTGTCCACACCGAGGCCGTATCTCGCGTTGGTGACCTTCTCGAAGTCGTCGCTGTAGGTGTCCGGCTCGACGAGTCCGACGCCTTCGACCAGTTTCCCGAGGTATCCGGAGACCTTCTCCCTCTTCTTGGTCTGGCTGTTGTATCTTGTCGTCTGATAGTACACGTAGTAGGAATTGCCCGACTTCTTGACGTCGAAGCACTTTCTGCCGCCTTCCTTCTCGGTACGGATCCAATCCTGTACCCATTGGTCATACTCTGACCGCTGCGTCATGAAATGGTAATTACCGTATAACTTTAAAAACAATTCCCATGCAGTTATACCCTATACGACAATCGCAATATAGTCGTTTTCCGAACAGAGGTTGGGGGCCCGGAATCCCGGGCCCCGGTAAAATAATGACTAAATGGTTTGAACGGTGTCCTGCTGTATTCTACGGAATCAGATTCCGAGGAATGCGGCTGCAACGTGGGAAGCCTCGACTGCGTCGTAGGACCATCCATCTGCACCGATCTGGTCTGCGAACTCTTTGGAGGTCGCTCCGCCACCGATCATGGTCTTGATGGTTCCCTTCATTCCGTTCTCCTTGAGCTCTGCCTCAACCTGCTTCATTCCAGCGAGGGTAGGGGTCATGAGGGTGGAGGTCGCGATGATCTGGGCCTTCTCGTTGACTGCGGTGTCGATGATGGTCTTGATCGGGATGTCCTTTCCGAGGTCGATGACGGTGAGTCCGAGACCGGTCAGCATTGCCTTGACGATGTTCTTTCCGATGTCGTGAACATCTCCCTCGACGACTGCGATGACGACGGTTCCCTTGGAGGCTCCTCCCTCTCCCTGGAGCAGGGGAAGGCACAGGTTGAGTCCACCGTACAGGGTGTTAGCGGACAGAAGGACCTGGGGCAGGAAGTACTTCTTGGATGCGTAGAGGTCTCCGACGATCGCCATTGCCTTCGAGAGTCCCTCGAAGATGATGGTCTTTGCGTCGATGCCTGCGTCGAGGCACTTCTGGGTTGCGTCCTTTGCTTCTTTAATCTTTCCCTTAACGACGATGTCGATAAGTGCGTCAAGTTCTGCGCTCATTGTAATTCCTCTTTCATCCTTTCGGATGTTGTTGACTCTATCACTCAGGAGAGATATAAAGGCACGGATGGATGGATATGCTATCCAGGTTTACCTACCTATATAGGGCGCCAAATTAATATTTAAATATTTCTACGAAATCCGTTATCGGACGTCAGATTCTGAGCTCTCCGACGTCCCCTAATTTCCCCAACGGCAGGATGCCCATATCGGACACCCCGTAGAGCTCCGCCTCGGCCATATCCGCGTTCCTGCAGGCGTCCGACATGAAGTTCTCGCGGTATGCTGCGGACATGTCCGTACCCGACGAAAGGAAGCTGAACGGGGGGATCACTATCACACCATCCCTGCGCGCGTATAGGAAGCACTGCACCTTCAGCCCGCCCGACAGGGCCCCCGGGATCCTCACAGACGGGTGCTCGTGACCGATGATCACGGGCCTCACGCCGGAATCCACGTGCCCGTGCTCCAGCCTGTAACCGCCGATGTCCACGTAATCCACCGCCTCCAGCCCGTAATCAGCTATTATGTTCTGAAGATAGTTGTCATGGTTGCCCTTGACGGCTATGACGTCCGCGGCACCGAGTATCAGATCGATTATGCCGCGCACCTCCTCCTTGCCCTCGTACTTGGCGCGCCTAAAGTCGTGCTTTATGTCCCCAAGGAGGACGATCGTCTCGGGTTCGTACTTGGATATTATGCGGTTGAGGGAATCCCTGATGGAATCGGTGTTCATGCGCGGTATGTATACGCCCTCGTCCTCCAGCGCCTTCTCGTATCCGAGATGCAGGTCGCCTATCACCAGCGTATGCTCCTTCTCCAGGATGAGGCACCTGTCGTTGGTCACCCTCACACCGGGTTCGATCTCCACCGAGTCCACGGAGGGTCATGTGAGGGGTGCGCCTTAATGGTTGCTCTCCTTCTCCTAAATATTATATCCGTTCACCATCTAAGCACCGGCGATGATAGAGAGCACGTTCCAGATTCTGCCCCGCGTCGGCGCCAAGAAGGAGAGGGCGCTGTGGGATTCCGGTATCAGGAAATGGAACGACTTCATCGATTCGGATGAGATCGGACCCGTCAAGCCGAAGGACAAGGACAGGTTCGACTCCCTCCTCAACTACGCATACGACCTGCTGGACAGCGGCGACTGCCGCGGTCTCGGCAACATGCTCAAGACCGGGGAGCACTGGAGACTGTACGACCGCTTCAGGGACAGCGCGGCCTTCCTAGACATCGAGACCGACGGCCTGGAGAGGGATTCCACCGTCACCGTCGTGACCGTCGTCAAGGGCGGGGAGACGCAGACCCTGGTGAACGGGGAGAACCTTTCGTCGGAGACCCTCCGCGAGGCGCTGGAGGGCGCATCGATGTTCGTCACGTTCAACGGATGCTGCTTCGACGTACCGGTGCTGCGCTGCAGCTTCCCCGACGTCGACCTCGACCACCCGCACTTCGACCTCAGGTTCGGATGCAGGAAGGTCGGGATGTGCGGAGGCCTGAAGCAGGTGGAGAAGGACATAGGGATCGTGAGATCCGAGAACATAGCCGAGGTGGATGGGTTCGAGGCTGTGAGGCTCTGGAAGAGATGGCAGAATTCCGGGGACAGGGAAGCGCGCGACAGGCTGGTGGAGTACAACATCGCCGATACGGAGAACCTTCAGACGCTCGCTGACCTCGCATACCGCAGGCTGGTGACCGACTACGCAGAGTTCCAATGACCAACTGAAGAGGCTGGAGTCCGACCTGCGCAAGGCGGCGGGGATGCTCAGGGCATCGAAGACCGTGACTCTGGTGTCGCACATAGACGCGGACGGGATAACCTCCGCCGCGATAGCCGCGACCGCCTGCAAGCGCCTGGGCAAGGGATGCGAGGTGGTCTTCGCCCCCAAGCTGAGCGAGGAGTACATAGAGAAGATCAATTCCTCCGAGAGCGACTTGGTGTGGGTCACCGACCTCGGAAGCGGGTACCTGTCGGAGTTCACGAAGGACCCGATGATCATCACCGACCACCATGTGCCAGATCCCAAATGGAGGAAGGGTCAGACCTTCCTCGATTCGTTCATAGACATTTGCCATATCAATCCGCACTGCTACGGCATGGAGGGTTCCACCGAGGCCTGCGGGGCCACGATGACGTACCTCCTGGCGAGGGAGATCGATCCCGCCAACACCGACCTCGCGTGCCTGGCCGTCGTAGGCGCGTGCGGGGACATACAGGACACCTCCGACGAAGGGTTGGTCGGACTCAACACCGAACCCCTCTGGGACGCCGTGGACAGGGGCGACATGGACGTGGAGACAGACCTCCGCATGTTCGGGAAGGAGACCAGGTCCCTGATACAGTTCCTGCAGTACAGCGACCCGCGCATCCCTGGGCTGGGTGACGACTCGTCCGAATGCCACAGGTTCCTGGAATCCATGAAGGTCACCCTCAAGGACGGCACCAGGAACCGCTCCTGGAACGACCTCTCGCCCGAGGAGAAGGACAGGGTGAGGAACGGCATACTGGACCGCCTGAACGATGCCGACAGGGCTAGGGCCCTCGGCCCCAGCTACAGGCTGGTCAGGCACCCCCGCCACAGCGAACTGAGGGACGCGAAGGAGTTCGCCACCCTCCTCAACTCGTGCGGAAGGTACGACGACGCGGAGACCGGACTGCGCATATGCATGGGCGACGAGACCGCGTTGGACAAGGCGAAGCAGAACCGCATGGAGCACCGCCGGAACATCTCATCGGCGCTGTCGATGGTGAAGGAGGAGAACCTCGTCCGCATGCGCCGCAGCATCATGTACTTCAACGCAGGCAACAGGATAAGGGACACCGTGGTCGGCATAGTGGCGGGCATGCTGCTGAACACCGAGGGATTCCGCAGGGACATGCCCATAATCGCCTTCGCGGACTCGGACGACGGGATCAAGGTGTCGGCGAGGGCGGACAGGTCCCTCGTGAGGAAGGGACTGGATCTCGCCTCGATAATGAAGATAGCCGCGGAGATGGTTGGCGGATACGGCGGCGGTCACAACATAGCCGCCGGCGCCACCATCCCGAGGGGGAAGGAAGAGGTTTTCCTGGATGCCGTGGACGATATGGTCCTGGCACAGCTCATCTGAGCACGGTGTACATTATAGCTTTCTGTGCGTGCAGACGGTTCTCGGCCTCGTCGTAGATGACGCTGTGGGGCCCGTCGATGAC
>JAFPVN010000252.1 GCA_017395275.1 Candidatus Methanomethylophilaceae archaeon
CCGTCAAGCAGGGAAAGATCCAGTCCTTCGGTGTCCTCGTCGATACCCTCTTGGTCTGTACCGTCACCGCCCTCGTCATCCTGTCCTACGGCAGCTTCGACTCCATCATGGCCTTCGGAGACAAGGGATCGGTCCTCGTCCAGGACGTCATCAGCAGCACTCCTATGGGAGAGGCCGCCAACTACATCATCGCGGTGTTCATGTTCATCTTCGCTTTCACCAGCATGATCGGATACTACACCATGAGCGAGTCCAACGCCAGGTTCATCAAGGACAGCAAGGTCACCATCAACCTCGTGCGCATCATCGTCATCGTCTCGGCGCTCGTCGCCGCGATCATCGCGGACGTCACCGTCGTGGACGACATCAGCGACACGTTCATGGCGGCGATGGCTTCGGTCAACATGGTCATCGTCGCGCTGCTCAGCAGGCAGGTGTTCGAAGCCTATGCGGACTGGCGCAACCAGAAGAAGGCCGGAATCGAAGAGCCCGAGTTCCACAAGGACATCCTTTCGGACTCGAGCGGAGTCACGGAGTGGAGATGATATCATGAAGCCGATAAGCAACGCAATCGCCGTAGTAGGCCTGATCGCCGTCGCGCTCGGAATCTCCATGGCATACATCGAGAGGCACACCGACGACGTGAACCTGGCGTTCATCCCTCTGTTGATAGGGTTCGTCGTGATAGCGATCTTCTACCAGCTCATCACAAAGAGGGACAACGACGAGTACGGAAAGATCCACGAGAAGGACTATTCCCAGAAGAAGCAGTGAAACAATTTACGGGGGCGAACCCCCCGTCTTTTTATTCAGATTATCAGAAGCGCGATGTTCTCCGAGAGGATCGCATCGGCGTGCAGCCTGTAGCCGAGGATCTTCTCGATCTCCTCGCTATGCTTCCCTGCGATGGCCGAGAGCTCCTTGGAGCTATAGCTGGGGGAGCCTTTGGCTATGACCGCTCCGTCGCACACGATGTCGACCACCTCGCCCTTCTTGAACTCGCCTTCGACCTTGCGTATCCCGACGGGCAGGAGCGACTTGTGATCGAGGACGGCCTTCTCGGCGCCCTTGTCAATGGTTATGCGACCGGCAGCGTGGGCGGACTTTATCCACCTGCGCTTCTTGGGGACCTCGTCTCCGGAGACGAACAGGGTTCCCACGTCGTCTCCCGCCACGGTGCGGTAGACGGCCCCGTAGACGCTGCTGGAGGCGATTATCATGTTGCATCCGGCATCCCTGCAGATCATGGCGGCTTCGATCTTGGTCTTCATGCCTCCGGTCCCGAAGCCGGAGCCGGTCCCGCCTGCCATGGCCTTGACGGATTCGTCTATCTTTGTCACCACAGGGATGAACTTGGCGTCCTTGTTCTCGCGGGGGTTGCTGTCATAGAGGCCGTCGATGTCCGAGAGTATCAGCAGGAGGTCGGCTCCCGAGAGCTCCGCAACGAGGGCGGAAAGCGAGTCGTTCTCGCCTATTTCAAGCTCCAGCTCGTCAATGGCGATGGTGTCGTTCTCGTTCACAATCGGGATAACGCCCATGC
>JAFPVN010000253.1 GCA_017395275.1 Candidatus Methanomethylophilaceae archaeon
ATGGGAAGGACGGTCCCGCTGGACGGTACCATATCCGTCACCGCATCCTCCGGACAGAGGACGGCCGTGAGGCAGGACGGGAACGTGGCGGTGGTGAGCCTCCCCCTGCCAGATGATCTGAGTTTCTCGGAGGACGTGGACGTTGTAGTAGTTCCCAACGCGTTCGACCTCAGGTCCAACGCGAGACTGCTCGTCGATCAGGTCATAAAGCTCAGGCAGGCGGCGGGATACAACAGGCTCGTCGCCATGCTCGGCATAGCCGACCCGTCCACGCTGGCACTTCTCGTCTACATGGGCATCGACATACTCGACGACTCCGCCGCGGCGGCAACAGGGCTGTCCGGAATCCGCATGGTCCCGGAGGGCGAGATACAGGCATCCGGGGACGTCTCCGAGGAGAACAGGCAGGAGATGGTCCGCGAGTGCGCCAAGGTAAGGGATTTCATCGAGGGCGGAAGGCTCAGGGAACTCGTCGATCAGAGGTCTTCCTCCTCGCCGATATCCGTCGCAGTGCTCAGGCTGTTCGATGATATCGGATATAAGTATCAGGAGGAGTCCGTGGACGATGTGGGAAGGAGGTTCTCCTGCAACACCACGCAGTCCCTCAGGAGGCCCGACGTCCTGAAGTACAGAAGGCAGATACTCGAGAGATACGAGAAACCGGCGCACAAGAGGGTGTTGGTGCTCCTCCCGTGTTCGGCGAAGAAACCGTATCATGCTTCGAAGA
The DNA here is from genome assembly GCA_017395275.1 of Candidatus Methanomethylophilaceae archaeon. Classification (GTDB taxonomy): domain Archaea; phylum Thermoplasmatota; class Thermoplasmata; order Methanomassiliicoccales; family Methanomethylophilaceae; genus SIG5. The sequence goes on from JAFPVN010000253.1 coordinate 728, forward strand.
CGCACAAGATGTTCGGAACGGCGGTGCACGCGTCCAATTATGAGACGGTCGTGCATGAGGTCATAGTGACATCCCCCTTGGGAGCGGTGCCGAGGGAACTGGATTCGTTCTATCCCGCCAACTCCTACGACATCCCCGTCACCGGCGAGTGGAAATGCGAGGAGAAGAGGTTCATCAAGGAACTGGTGGGACACATAATCTCGCAGGGATACGACACCGTGATCTCCCACCTCGGCGAGGACACGGAACTTGTGAGGGATCTGTGTCCCGACATGATCGAGACCGTGGTCGGGGATGCTGTATCGCCCGCATCGCTGGAGAACCTGGAGAAGGCCCTGCGTGAGTCCACGAAAGGGATGGAGCTGGGCAATTACTACCAGGACAGGCGCGAATGCGTGAAATCCATCCTGAGGTTCCAGTTCGGTAAGGAAGCGGCTGACAGGATAATGGACGAGGATACCTACGCCATCGGAAAGTATCCCTACTGGAAGCTGCTGAGGAACAAGGTGCAGCTTGGTATGATCTCGGAGGAGAGGGGGATGTTCTCGCTCACCTTGGACGGGGCACGGATCCTTGCGGACTGCGGCTGCAATACCGTTCAGATGATGGACTTCGAGCTGAAGGGCAATCTTTTTGCAGTCGGCGTGACCGGAGCGGACCCGAACATCAGGATCGGGGACGAGGCCGTCGTCATCAACAACGGGAAGGTCGTGGGCGTAGGAGTGGCCATGATGTCCGGCAGGGAGATGGTCGACCTCAGGCGCGGCATAGCCGTGAAGATCAGGCACAAGGTCAAGGGGTGATTCGGCGGTGATTCGGTCCGTCAGTCCTTCGGACGGCCGGACATATCACCGTACATCATCGTTTTTTCAGTATGTTCTTTAAATACAGAAACCGATTTTTCATCGATTTTTGAGAAAAGTTAAAGGATTTCGGTGATTCGGTGTTTTTCGGGACCTCCCCCTCAGAGGTTTATATCCTCGAGGGAGAATAGGGTAATAGAAGCTCGGAAACCTGGCTTCTGTTTCCCCATGGAGGGCGGGATGAACATCCATTCATCCACTTTCCCCAACGTCCCGCTCTCCGATTTATTCACTTGCTTTTCTGGAACTTTCCGTCCTTCTTCTGACGGACGACGTCGGTGCCCTGCTTCTTTGCGAGCTCCTTCGCGTATTTCTCGGCCTCGACCTTGGTCTTGAACACCTTGGTCGGCTTGGTGGATCCCTCGAGCTTGACGGACCATCCGTCCTGCTCGCCTTTAGCGTTCTTGTGGGGGAGTACGTACTGCTTCTTCGCTGCGGGTTTCTTATCGTCTGCCATTGTGATTGCACCTATTCCTGCATCAGACTAGGAATAAAAAAAACAATCGATAGCAGATCCAAAAATGCGCACGGGTGCCGTCTGAAATCTGCCGTTTTCTAAGGGGGCATTCTACGAATTAGTAAACTGCAGAATAGACTGCCGAGTCCCCCGATCATCGGGAGTTCATGACAGTTATATGATACATATCATGATAGTTACGTGATAGATAAATGATACATATAAATCCTTGAACAATAATAGCCAGACTGTATGGTATATGAACCGCGTTTCACCGTCACCGCAAAGGTACTCGATAACGTCACGAGGATAACGGAGATCCTGACCAGAGCGGACCTCAGCAGGAACGGAAGGTCCGTCCCTCGCCTCAGGCGCAGGAACCGCCTGAGATCCCTGCACTCCTCGCTTGCCATCGAAGGCAACAGGCTCTCCCTCGACGAGGTGTCGGCCGTCATAGACGGAAGGCCGGTCACGGGCCCTGAGACGGATATCGCAGAGGTCAGGAACGCCTATGCCGCCTACGAGATGATGGATTCCTTCGATCCGTTCTCCCGCGAGGATCTGCTGAGGGCGCACGGGGTAATGATGAGCGGTCTCGACAACAACGCGGGATCCTTCCGCACCGGTGACGAAGGGGTGTTCGACGGGGAGGGCAACCTGATCCATCTGGCGCCGCACCCGGAGGAGGTCAGCGGGATGGTGGATGACCTCCTCGAGTGGACGAGGGCATCCGACTATCCGATGATAGTCAGGTCCTGCGTGTTCCATTACAGGTTCGAATACATCCATCCCTTCGAGGACGGCAACGGGAGGCTGGGGAGGCTGTGGCAGACCCTGCTCCTGTCCAGATCCAATGACAATTTCAAGTGGATACCCGTCGAATCCGCGATCAGGTCGTATCAGAGGGATTATTACGATGCGATAGAGGCATCCAATGCCGAATGCGACTGCACGGTGTTCCTGGAGTTCATGACCGGGGCGATCCTGACTGCATTGGAGGAGTCCGCGAGGGAACTGTCGGAGAGGGATGCCGGCATGAAGCTGACATCGAGTGAATCCTCGCTGTATGCGATGATCCGCGACGGATGCTTCGTGGACATAGGACAGGCCGCAGTGGCGATGGAGGTATCCGTCCCGACGGTCAACCGTTGCCTCAGGTCGCTGAGGGAGAAGGGACTGATCAGGAAGGAAGGGAACAGGAGAAGCGGCGTATGGGTGACGGTAAGGGGCGGACGCAACTGACATGTGCCAGCATACCCACAAATATGAGTAATCCCCTCACCCCTCCATGGCAGTGAAGGCGAACGCGACGGCCATGGTGCTGATTGCCACCACCCTGTGGGGATTCATCGGTGTGCTGATCCGCGGGCTGTCGGAGGCGGGACTGGATTCGATACAGATCAACGGTCTGCGTTCGATCGTATCCGCCGTGATGCTTTTCGCCATTCTGTTCGTATACGACAGGTCCCTCTTCAGGATCAACAGGAGGGACGTATGGGTGATCCTGTTCGCCGCGGCGGCGAAGCTCATGATGGACATCTGCTACGTGCAGGCGCAGGTCACCCTCAGCCTCTCTCTGGCGGCGGTGCTCCTGAGCACCGACTGCTACTTCACGTTCTTCTTCGCCTATTTCATCTTCAAGGACGACCTGACGGTGATGAAGATCGCGGCGTCGGTGATAGGGTTCCTGGGATGCGCGGTATTGGTCGGGCTGTTCTCCGGCGACATCGGGGACGTGGATTCCGTCGGCGTGCTCATAGGGTTCGGGGCGGCGGTGTTCGGCGCTCTGTACACCGTGGGACTGAAGACGAGCATGGACCGCGGGAACCATCCCACGTCGGTGCTGTTCTACGTGTTCCTGTTCGGTTCGATAATGATCCTGCCGTTCATGGATCCAGTGGGATCCTTCGGCACGGTGTTCTCGGGATGGGACACGCTGGGTATACTG
>JAFPVN010000254.1 GCA_017395275.1 Candidatus Methanomethylophilaceae archaeon
GGAAGGCTCGGATTCTACGGATACGACCTTCAGGACCAGTGCGGTTCCGCCAACTCGTTCTCCTACAGGTCCGATGAGGGTCTGCCCATGGAGATCAGGGGACCGAACTACCCCAACTACGCGATGAACGTCGGACACCTGTCCGGATACACCGGTATCCCCAAGGCCGCACACGCAGCCCGTGGAGATGCATGGACCGCCAACCCCTTCATCCGTGTCGCATTCGCAGACCCGTCACTGGTCTTCGACTTCGCGAACGTCACGAAGGAAGTCGGCCGCGGTGGACTCCGCGAGTTCGTGCCCGCCGGAGAGCGCTCCGCTGTCATCAAGGCATAAACATGCAGCTCGAGGACATAGTCAAGTATCTCCCCACCTCCTCGGTGGGAAAGATAGTGGCGTTCAGGGAGCAGGACGGAAGGACCTGGGCCAAGTTGGACTACACCAACCTGTGGTACGACATCACCCAGCTGACCCCCTGCGACCCGAGCGAATACAAGACCGTGTCCGTAAAGTACCGTGAGGTCAAACAGAAGTCGCCCGAAGATCTCCTCAAAGACCTGAACAAGGAGGATGTGGACATCAGCGGCTTCTCGCCCACGGCTTGACAGCCCGATTCAAACCTTTTCCCTTTTACCATTTTTTTATTATCTTACTGTGGGCGGAGCCCTGAAATCCGCTGGCTTATATATAGGGTCGCCAATCGGCGGTCATGGCTGAAATCAACATCACCAACGCCAAGACCGCATGGGTCAACCCCATGATCTACGGCATCCTGCTGGTGATCGTCGGTGTATGCATGGTATGGTTCAAGAAGGACGCCCTCAAGTGGATCCTCATCGTCACCGGTGTCATGCTGATCATCGGCGCCATCATCGACATCCTAGTGGTCGTCACGACCAAGCTCCCCATAGTCGGGATAGTGTTCCCTGCGGTCATGATCGTGATCGGAGTGGTACTGATCGTCCTGCCCAGCCTCATGGCCGACGTGTTCATGGTGCTGCTCGCGGTGGTCCTCATCATCTACGGTGTGCTGAACGTCATCGCGTCGTTCCTCCACAAGGATGACGGGATCATCGCGATCGCGTTCGGGATCGCTGTCGGCATCCTCGCCGCAGCTGCGGGGATCTACACCCTGTTCAACCTGGACAGCACCCAGGACATCGTCATGATCGTCATCGGAGTGCTCACCATCGTCATCGGGGCCGTCCAGCTCATCGGTGCGGCAGGGCTCTACCGCAAATACCATTAAACAAAATCGGGGGAGCGATCCCCCTTACTTTTTCTATGCTGGCACAGTTGCCGTTTCACAGTCTGAGCCTTATGAGCTTCGCCCTGTAGTCGCGGTCCACGACCCTCATGGCGACCCTCGTGTACAGCCCGGTCTTCCTCTTCAGCATCCTCTGGGCATCGGTGAAGAACCCTCCTGGGGATCATGGCGGGACTGCTGGCACATTCGACTCCCACGCTGAACATGATCTCCAGCGTGGTCATCCTCCCGATGACGTTCATGTGCGGGACGCTCTTCGCGGTGGACTCCCTGCCGTTGTGGGCTATCAACAAGATCGCGGTCTTCATGGGCGGGAGATGGCGCAACGGGAATAAAATTTAGGTATGGATAAATCTAATCGTACCACTTCTCCCGCAGAGGATCGGATAATGGGTCCGCATCAGTTCTTGAAGCTGTGTATCGGTGCGGGGATCCTTCCGCCGCGGTCCACGAACTCGTCGCATGCATAGGTGTTCACGGGCATTATGGGTGCATCACCGAGGAGTCCACCGAACTCCGCATGGTCCCCGACGCCCTTACCGATGACGGGGATGACCCTCACGGCGGTGGTCTTCTGGTTGATCATACCTATGGCCATCTCATCCGCTATGATCCCGGCGATGGTGGATGCCTTGGTGTCCCCGGGTATCGCGATCATGTCGAGACCGACCGAGCATACGCAGGTCATGGCCTCCAGCTTCTCCAGGGTGAGCGCTCCCATCTCCGCGGCCTCGGCCATGCTGGCATCCTCGCTGACGGGGATGAACGCTCCGCTGAGCCCTCCGACGTACGATGACGCCATGACACCACCCTTCTTCACCTGGTCGTTCAGGATCGCCAGTGCGGCCGTGGTACCGGGCGCTCCGACGCGCTCCAGGCCCATCCCTTGGAGGATGTCCGCTATGCTGTCGCCGATGGCGGGGGTTGGTGCGAGTGAGAGGTCCAGGATACCGAAGGGGATGCCGAGCCTCCTGCTCGCCTCCTTCCCTACCAGCTGGCCTATCCTGGTGACCTTGAACGCGGTCTTCTTGATGGTCTCGCAGAGCACCTCGAAGTTCTCTCCCCTGACCTTCTCCACCGCGGTCTTGACCACACCGGGTCCGCTGACTCCGACGTTGAGAACGGCGTCCCCCTCGATCACGCCGTGGAACGCTCCCGCCATGAACGGGTTGTCGTCGGCGGGGTTGCAGAACACCACGAGCTTCGCGCATCCGATGGAGTCCTGGTCCTTGGTGATCTCCGCGGTCTTCTTGACGATGTCGCCCATCATCCTGACCGCGTCCATGTTGATCCCGACCTTGCTGCTGCCGACGCTGATGGAGCTGCAGACGTAGTCCGTCTGCGACAGTGCCAGAGGTATGGATTCTATGAGCAGCCTGTCCGCCGCGGTGATGCCCTTCATCACCAATGCGGAGTACCCTCCGATGAAGTTGACGCCGACGGTCTTCGCCGCCCTGTCGAGGGTCTTGGCGATCTTCACGAAGTCCTCCTTGGTCTTGCACGCGGAGGATCCGACAATCGCTATGGGCGTCACCGACACGCGCTTGTTGACGATCGGCACCCCGAATTCGAGTCCGATCTCGTTGCCTACGGACACGAGGTCCTTGGCAAGTCTGGTGATCTTGCTGTAGATGTTGTCGCACAGCCTGTCGACGTCGTCGGTCATGCAGTCCATGAGGTTGATCCCCATGGTGATCGTCCTGACGTCCAGGTTCTCGTGCTGGATCATGTTGTTGGTCTCGCGGACCTCGTTGAGCGTGATTATGGCCATGGTATCAGATCCTGTGCATCATGTCGAAGATCTCCTCGTGCTGCGCCCTCACGCTGCACCCGATCTCCTTCCCCACCGCGTTCAGTCCGTCGGTGAGGTCCCTGAATGTCCCGGCGTACTTCCCCGTGTCCACGACCATCATCATGTAGAGGTTGTCCTCCGATGTGGTCTGCGTGATCTCCAGGATGTTGATCCCGTTGTCGGCGAAGTATGTGCACACCTTCGCGATTATCCCGATGGTGTCCTTTCCCTCGATGGTGACGATTGTCTTCTGCATGGTATCAGATCTCGTCCAGGTCAGCGTCCCTGACCACGTTGATTATGCACTTCACGTCCTTCGACACCGAAGCGATCGTCTTCCTCACATCCTCGAACCCCAGCTCGCTGGGCTCGATGTCGACGATCATGACCATGTTGATGATGTCGCGCACGGTAGTCTGGGCGATGTCGAGGATGTTTATCCTGTTGTTCGCGAAGTACGTGCACACCTTCGCGATGATCCCTACTGTGTCCCTGCCTACCAGGGTTACGATGAGCCTGTCCATGTCACTCAGTCCATTTGTCCTTGGTCACCGCGTACTTCATGGAATCCACCAGTGCGATCAGCGATGCCTCGATGACGTTGGTGGAGACCCCTACGGTGGTCCATTTCGATCTTCCGTCCGTGGTCCTTATCATTACCCTTACGGGTGCCGCGGTGGCCGCGCGCTCGTCCAGCACGCGGACCTTATAGTCTATTAGCCTCAGCGCGTCTATCTCTGGGAAGAACTTCGACAGTGCCTTCTTCATGGCGTTGTTTATGGCGTCGACCGGACCGTCCCCGTCCGATGCGGTGTGCTCCATGTTGCCGTTGGCATCCACCACCTTGATGGATGCCTCCGACTTTATCTCGCTGTCGCCGATCTCGTCGATGTAAATCCTGAACGCGGGTATGGCGAACGGGGTCTTCCCGATGCCGGTGATCCTCCTTATGAGCAGTTCGAGGCTGGCGTCCGCCGCTTCGAACTGGTATCCCTGCCCCTCCATCTCCTTGATGCGGTCCAGTACCAGCGATACCCTCTCCTCGGTGGGCTCGATGCCCATGTCGTCCAGCTTCTTGATTATGCCGGCCTTCCCGCTCATCTCCGAGATGAGGATGTTCCTGTGGTTGCCGACGGCCTCCGGAGGGATGTGCTCGTAGGTGCTGGGGTTCTTCAGGAGGGCGTCAATGTGCATCCCGCCCTTGTGCGTGAACGATTTGGATCCCACATAGGGCATGAACGAGTTGTGGGTGAGGTTCGCGATCTCCGCCACGGCGTGGCTGACCCTTGTGAGCTTGGAGATGTCGGCATCGATGTCCAGTCCCATCTTCAGCTTGAGGTCCGGCAATACGGAGCAGATGTTGGCGTTGCCGCATCTCTCGCCGATGCCGTTGATGGTCCCCTGGACCATCCTCGCGCCCGCGTCGACGGCCGACAGGGTGCATGCGACGGCGAGGTCGGAGTCGTTGTGGCAGTGTATGCCCAGACAGTCGCCGACCTCCAGCAGGGTGTCCTCGACCGCCTCGGATATCTCCCCGGGGAGCGATCCGCCGTTGGTGTCGCACAGCGTGATCCATTCCGCACCCGCTTCCCTGGCGGTGCGGACGACGCTCAGCGCGTATGCGCGGTCGGACCCGTATCCGTCGAAGTAGTGCTCCGCGTCGAAGACGACCTTCTTCCCGTTCCTTACCAGGTACGATACGCTGTCCGCGATGAGTCTGAGGTTGTCCTCCCTGGATATCCTGAGTACCTCGGTGACATGGAAGTCCCATGCCTTCCCGAAGATGCACACCCATTCGGTGCATGCGTCCTTCAGCGCGTTGAGTCCGGCATCCTCCTCGGGAGGCACGCCGGGCTTGCCGGTGCTGCCGAATGCAACCATCTTCGATTTGTTCAGCGTAACCGGCGATGAGAACAGCTGCCTGTCCGTGGGGTTGGATGCGGGCATGCCGCCCTCGATGAAATCCACGCCGAGATCGTCCAGTCTGGCTATTATCTCGTGCTTGTCCTCGAGGGAGAGCGTTATGCCCTCCATCTGCGCCCCGTCGCGCAGGGTGGTATCGAATATGACGATTCTGCCCATGTCAGTTCCTGACCCTCGCGTCCATGATCGCCAGCAGGTCGCTGAGTATGGCGGACGCGGTCTCCCTTCTTCCCGCACCGCGGCCGGATACCGATACGGGTCCGGCGAGGTCGGTGTTGATGACGGCCTTGTTCTTGGTGCCGCCGATGCTGAGGGCGTGTCCCTTGGGGACCAGTCTGGGGGCGACCTCCAGCTTCTCGGGGGACACCTCCACTATGAGCCTTATGACCATGCCGTTCTCGGCCGCTATGGCGACGGCATCCTCGGTGATGCTCCTGATCCCCGTGATGTCCACATCCTTTATGGTGACGTCCCTTCCGAATATGGCGTTCGCCAGGATGACGGCCTTGGACGCGCTGTCGAACCCGTCCACGTCGTTGGTGGGGTCGGTCTCCGCGTATCCGAGCTGCTGCGCCTCCTTCAGCGCCTGCTCGAAAGGCATACCTCCGTCCATCCTGCTCAGTATGTAGTTGCAGGTGCCGTTGAGGATACCCTGTATGGACTTGATCCTCTGTCCTCCGAGGTCGTTCCTGCAGAGGTTGATTATGGGCATCGCGCCTCCGACGGATCCCTCGAAGCGGAGCATGCATCCGTTCTTCTTCGCTATGGCGTCGAGCTCGGAGAACTTCAGTGCCAGCGGTCCCTTGTTGACCGTGATGACGTCCTTGCCGTGCTCCAGTGCCCA
>JAFPVN010000255.1 GCA_017395275.1 Candidatus Methanomethylophilaceae archaeon
GGGGTCCCCTGCGGGGGCCTCGAGGATCCTGCGGCCGCCGACCTCGGTCCTGAGGACGACCCTCTCGACGCCATCCACGGCGTGCCCAATGATGGCCGCATCGCGGCCCTCGTGGGTCCTCCTGAGCGCCTTGACGACCTCCTCGGCCATCTCCGGGACCACTCCGATGACGCACTTGCCCTCGTTGCCTATGGACAGCGGGTCGATCCCCAACATGTCGCAGGCATTGGCGACGCCTTCCCTGACGGGGATGGCGGATGAGTCGATCTCCATGCCGATGTGGGACTTGGAGCACCACTCGTTCAGGGTGTTCGCCAGTCCGCCGCGGGTGGGGTCCTTCATCGCCACGATGCCGCCGGCCTTCAGGCCCTCGGCGATCATCTTGTTCAGCGGGGCCACGTCGCTCTCGAGCTCTGTATCGAAGCCGTAACCCTCCCTGAAGGACAGCAGCGCCACTCCGTGGTCTCCCATGTAACCGGAGACGACGATGGCATCGCCGGGCCTCACATTGGAGTCGGTGCACCACCTGTGGTCGACCTTGCGGTACTCCTCCGCCTTGGCGAGATCTGAATCCAGAAGGGCGGACCTCTTCCCTATGGCGGATGTGGAGATGAACATCTGGTCCACCGCCCCGGGGCCGACGACCTTGGTGTCGCCGGTGGCGATCGGCACGCCGCATCCGGCAGCCGTCTTCCCCATGCTGTCGAAGACCCTGTCCACCACATCCATGTCCAGTCCCTCCTCGATGACTGCGGAGCATGCGAGCGCGATGGGCGTGGCGCCCATGACCGAGATGTCGTTGACGGTCCCTGCCACGGAGAGCTTCCCGATGTCCCCTCCGGGGAAGAAGAGCGGCTTGACGGTGTGCCCGTCGATGGTGAACACCACGTCGTCCACCACGGCGGAGTCGTCCATGGAGTCCAGCGGGACGTCCGCATCCATCTTAGGGAAGTGGTTGGTCACATGCTTGACGAGGAACTCCTGCATGAGCTCCCCGCCCGCGCCGTGGTTGAGGATGACCTTGGGCATATCCAGAGGATATGAGGGGTCTGATATAAGGCACTCGCCCCGGATCGAACCGCATCCCGTACGGCCCCCTGCGGGGACGAAAACAACGGAAACCGATCGGATGAGCCGTGAAAAGGGGTTGACCCGTGCTCTCGCACGGGTAAATCGTTTCTCAGCGCCTCCTGAGGACGGCGATGACGGCGATGACCGCTATCGTATAAAATTGGCCGAAAGATGCTAGAGTTTTTAAAGAGTATATAAGCAACACGTGTGTAAAATCCAGTTGCCCTTCTGCATCGGATGGATTCGCCAATATCCGACCGATGCTCATCGCGGCGAAGGGAAATACGCTCCCCGGACCCACGTCCGGAGAGCGCGGGAAGATGATCGGGATTGCTTCTTGGGCGAGTACTTCCCCACCAAGGTCGCGTGTGCCAGCACATGCCCCTGCATGGCAAAGAACAGGTCGTTCATCATGAATCCGCGGGGCAGTCCCAGCTCGCAGTCCAGGGCGTACACCCTCAGGGTGTACCTGTGCTCCCTGTCGGGGGGGAGCGGGGCCGCCGTACCCGGTGGCCTGGGCCGCCGTGAGCTCGTCGGCGATGCCATGCCAGCTGTTGCATCCCTCGGTGAAGTCCCCGGACTTCCCGGACTCGCCCTCTGCGACGGATGCCCTCTTTAGGTCACATACCAGCCAGTGGATCCAGTCGAACCCGCACACGGGGACGGCGTCGTAATCGTCGA
>JAFPVN010000256.1 GCA_017395275.1 Candidatus Methanomethylophilaceae archaeon
CCTATATCTGTAAAACAGGAATCGAGCCAGCGGGTTTATACGTTTCCCCTGCGGGGAAACGGCCCGTTCCGATTATCTGCGGAATCCGTACAAACCTACCTGTCCGTAGGCGTAGTAGAAGATCTCGACGTCCCTGAATCCCGCCTCCTCCATCAGCCTGATGTTCTCCTCGGCCGTGTGGGGGTGGTATTCGGTGCCGTACCTGTCGAGATAGCCCTCGGCGGCGTTGTCGCTGCGGCCCTTGTCGGTGAGGTATGATTTCAGCCTCGACCTGAGGATGGAGTATCCCTTCTCGGTGCGGGTGGCGACGTTCTCGGTCATGATCATCAGTCCGCCGGGGCGGAGGATCCTGTAGCACTCCTCGAGCACCTTGGCGTGCCCCTCCTCCTCGTAATAGTGGTTGGACTGTATGCAGGAGACGACGTCGGCGGTCCCGTCCGCGATGTTCATCTTGTCGGAGCTGCCGTGGACGAAGGTCGTCCTCTCCTCCCCGGTCTTGCTCTTGGCGACCGAGAGCATGTCCATGGATATGTCCAGAAGCGTGAACTTCGCCTTGGGGAACCTCGCCATGGCCATGATCGCCATGTTGCCGGTACCCGCACCGACGTCGACCCAGTACCTTATGTCCACTCCGGAGTGCACGGCAACGTCCAGCGAATCCGCCAGGAGGCTGTCGTAACGGGGGATCGTGGCGCGTATCCTTGCGTCGTACTCTTCGGGCGAGGGCAACTGTTCCTCTGTCATATATATCGCACCCGGGTGTAGCAGATGCGTATTTATTATTTTACCCCAGGCGGCGGTCCGCGTAAATCAAAAAAGTACATTGATGTATAGAAATGTTCATTGAAGTACGTCTATGTTAAATGTCCGGACTCAGTCGCGGCATAAACGGTCTGATACGATGCACAAGGAATTCGTCATGGGGAACGAGGCCATCGCCCTCGGAGCGCTAGCCGCAGGACTGAATGTGGTCGCGGGATATCCCGGGACGCCGTCCAGCGAGGTCATAGAGACGGTAGCGAAGCGCAGGTCCCCGGACGTGTACGTGGAATGGTCCGTCAACGAGAAGGCGGGGATGGAGGTGGCCGCGGGCGCGGCATACTCCGGAGCGAGGTCCATGGTCACCATGAAGCAGGTGGGACTCAACGTCGCATCGGATCCCCTGATGAGCCTCGCTTACATAGGTGTGAAGGGAGGGATGGTGGTCATGGTCGCCGACGATCCCGGACCGATATCGTCCCAGACCGAACAGGACACCCGTACCTTCGCATCGTACTCCAAACTGCCGTGCTTCGACCCCTCCAGCGTGCAGGAGGCCTACGACATGATACAGGAGGCGTTCGAGTTCTCCGAAAAGTATCATACGCCGGTGCTCTTCCGCCCCACGACCCGCGTCTGCCATGCCTACGCATCCATCGAAGTGAAGGACAAGGAGGAATGTGCCAGCAATGTGCCGGAGGGGTTCGTGAAGGACTCCTCCAAGTGGGTGATATTCCCCCGCCTCTCCTTCAGGAACCACACGGAGATCGAGAGGAGGAACGAATCCATCTCCGACGAGTTCTCCGCATATGACCGTAATATCATCATAGACAACGGCGGCAGGAAGGGCATAGCCACCCACGGGGCGCCCTTCGGGAACGTCATGGAATCGCTCCCCGACGGGGACCGTCCCAGCATACTCAAGGTATCCACCCCCTTCCCCTTCCCGGAGAAGCTGGCGGCAGAGTTCCTGAGGGACAAGGACGAGGTGCTCTGCATAGAGGAACTGGATCCGGTCATCGAGAGGAACCTGATCTTCGTATGCGGGAAGTACGGCCTTAGGACGAAGATAAGGGGCATGCTCACCCACGACGTCGCATGCGCAGGCGAGAAGGACCGCAACATGATAGCGGGATACATCTCCGATTTCATGGGAATCGCGAAGGAGGGACAGCCGTCCCTTCCCGAACCGCCAGAGCTCCCGGTGAGACCGCCTGTCCTCTGCGCTGGATGTCCCCACAGGGCATCCTTCCTCGCCGTGAAGGAGGCGATGAGGGGCAGGAAGACCGTCTACTGCGGGGACATAGGGTGCTACACCCTGGGGAACGCCATGCCCATCGACATGGTGGACACCTGCCTCTGCATGGGGGCGGGGATATCCATAGCACAGGGTATCGGACGCATAGAGCCAGATACCGATTGTTTCGCA
>JAFPVN010000257.1 GCA_017395275.1 Candidatus Methanomethylophilaceae archaeon
GCCTTCAGCAGATCATCCCTGGAAATCCATCCGTTCTGGTAAGCGGTGAGCTCCGGCGAACAGATGAGGAGGTTCTGGTGCCTGGACATGGTCTGTACGTAATTGGATGCCTCCATGAGGCTGTCGAACGTCCCAGTGTCCATCCACACGAACCCGTGGTCCAGCAGTTTCACCTTCAGCTTGTCCTTGGACAAGTAGATGTTGTTCAGATCTGTTATCTCCAGCTCCCCGCGGTCCGACGGCTTCACCGTCTTTGCATATTCGGAGGAATGACCGTCGTAGAAGTACAGACCGGTCACGCAGTAGTTGGACTTGGGATCCTGAGGCTTCTCCTCTATCGACAGGACCTTCCTGTCCTTGTCGAACTCCACGATACCGAACCTCTGGGGATCGTTGACGTGGTACGCGAAGATCGTGGACATGCCGGACTCCGCGTCCTTGGCGGCATCCCTGAGCATCGTCTTCAATCCGGCGCCGTAGAATATGTTGTCTCCGAGGATCATCGCGCAGGGTTCCCCGGCGATGAACTCCTCTCCGATGATGAACGCCTGCGCCAGTCCGTCCGGGGAAGGCTGGACGGCATAGCTGAGGCTTATCCCGTAGGACGAACCGTCGCCCAGCAGCGACCTGAACTTCTCCTGGTCCTGAGGCGTGGAGATGATCAGAATGTCCTTGATCCCCGCCTCCATGAGAACGGAAAGGGGATAGAATATCATGGGCTTGTCATACACCGGCAGCAGCTGTTTCGATGTCACTATGGTAAGCGGATACAGCCTGGTACCTGAACCGCCAGCGAGTATAATTCCCTTCAAGCGTAACGCCTCTATCCCTAATAAGAACCCGTAATATAAAGAAAGTCGCACAGAACGGGCGGTTGGCCAGCATTATCATAGGAATATACCGACGGTTCTATGTATTACGAAACCGCTGTATGTCCGTCATCATCCGTGATATGGGGCTACCATGGGCAGCAAGGAAGGGCAGGAACTTATCGCCGACCTCGGGCGTATGACTTACGGCGCCCTGAACAGGCTCCGTCTGGTCGGTCCGCTGAAGAACGTGTTCTACGCGTTCCAGAGGAACTTCCCGAAGCTCCGGGATCCCATGGACAAGATTCTCCTGAGATACAGGGGCGCGATGAGCCGTTCATACAGCGCCGACACCTCCATGTACGCCGATGCCGAATGGTACGACGACCCCCGTCCGAAAGGGAAAGAGCCCTTCGTGAGCGTCATCGTCCCCAACTACAACCATGAGAAGTATCTGCGCCAGAGGCTGGATTCCATCTACGGTCAAACATACAAGAACTACGAGGTCATCCTTCTCGATGACTGCTCAAGCGACGACAGCAGGACGATTCTGAACGAGTACAGGGACAGGTATCCGGACAGGACCAGATGCGAGTTCAACGAAACCAACTCCGGCGGAGTGTTCAGACAGTGGAGGAAGGGGATCTCCCTGGCCAGGGGAGATTACATCTGGATAGCCGAGAGCGACGACTGGTGCGACCCGAATTTCCTGGAGGAACTTGTCCCCATGCTGGAGTACCAATCAGTCATGATCGCCTTCTCCCGCAGCGTGTTCATGCGCGACGGACAGCAGACCTGGTCCACCGAGGAGTATCTGAAGGATACAAAATTCGATTGGAACAACCCCTTCCTCATGACTGCGAACGATGCGATGTCAAGAGGATTCGCCGTGATGAACATTATCCCCAACGTCAGCAGCGCCGTGTTCCGCAACATCGGCTCCGTCACCGAGGAGGTGGAGGATATGTGGGGAAGGATGAAGCTCTGCGGGGACTGGGCGTTCTATCTGGAACTGATCAAAGGCGGGGCGATCGCATACACCAACCGCACGGTCAACTACTACAGGATCCACTCGGGCAGCACCAGCCTGAACGTCCAACACACCGAACGCTTCTATCTGGAGAGGGCGGAGATCTCGAAGTACGTAGCAAGGAACTACAGGGTGGATCCGGAGGTGTTCGACGAGAATCTCAGGGTCCTAAAGGAGCACTATGTCCAGAACAACCACGGCGACGATCCCTCGGTAGTGGAATCGTGGTATGTCCTCGACGACATCGTTAGAGAGATGGAATCGAGGAGACCGTCCGTCATGATGTGCTGCTACTCGTTCCAGATGGGAGGTGGCGAACTGTTCGCCATCCATCTCGCCAACGCTCTGAAGGATAAGGGATGTCCGGTCACCTTCGCCGACTTCAATCTGGATACGTATTCTAACGGCGTCAGGGAGCTTCTCCGTCCCGACATCCCCGTGATCACGATATCAGATTACGAGAGCATCGGCAGGATCGAGGAGAAGTACGGCATCGACGTAATACACACCCACCACGGCAGTGTGGACAAGATTGCCGCCAAGTTCGGGAAAGAATCATGCAGGCATATTGTCACCCTCCACGGGATGTACGAATCCTCCTCGCAAGACGAGCGTTCCGTCCTCGTGAGAACGGTCTATCCAAGATGTGCCAGATTCGCCTATATCGCGGATAAGAACCTCGTCCCGTTCAAGGACGAGGGACTTTACGACCCGTCAAGATTCGTGAAGATCGGGAACGGTCTCGAACCGGGCTGTCCAGAAGCGATACCGCGCGATTCCCTGGGCATCCCCGAGGATGCCTTCGTCCTCTGTCTCGTGAGCCGTGCCCTTCCGGATAAGGGGTGGATGGAGGCCAGAAGATGTGTCATCTCCGCCAATGAAAGGGGCGGACATCCGATACACCTGGTGCTGGTAGGGGCCGGGGAGGCGTACGACATCGTGCAGAAGGAACCCGACCAGTACATCCATGCGGTGGGACAGAGGAACAATCCCCGTGCCTACTATGCAATGGCGGATGCCGGGATCCTGCCCTCATACTACTCCGGGGAGAGCTATCCCCTGTCGATCATAGAGTGCCTGATGTGCGGGAGACCGGTCATCGCATCGGACATAGGGGAGATCCCGACCATACTAGACGACGGAAACGGCAACAAGGCCGGGATCCTGTTCTCCCTCGAAGACGGCGGGATTCCCGAGGAGAAACTCACAGACATCATACGCAGACTGGCCGATGACGATACTCTCTATTCCAACCTGCTCCCGATCGTGAAGAAAGCAGCCGAGAGACAGGACATCGGTAAGGTGGCCGATCGGTACGTGGAGCTCTATTCCGATTGATCACTGCGTGATCTTATCGAACGAAGCGGCAATCGACTCCACGATGCTCGGAACATCCAGTCCGTTCTGTGCGAGCATATACTCGTACCTTCCGGCCTTGATGTAACGGTCCTGGACACCCAGCTTCAGCAGCGGGGGATGCGTCCTTTGCGACGACAGAACCTCGGATATCGCCGATCCGAGGCCTCCGATGACCGAATGCTCCTCCACGGACACGACCATCTTCGCACCGCAGTTCTTGCGGATCAGGTCGGCATCGAGGGGTTTTATCGTGTGCATGTTCACGACGCCTGCGGAGATCCCTCTCTCGCCCAGTTGCTTGGAGGCCTTCAACGCGTTGGCCACCATGCTTCCTGTCGCGTATATGACTATGTCCGATCCGTCCGCCAAAGTGATTCCCTTTCCGGGCTTGAAATCGTAGTCTGGGTCTTTGTTGACTATGGGGTTGTTCGCCCTTCCGGACAGCCTCAGGTATACGGGCGATTTCGTCTCCGCGCAGTACTCGACGCACTTCGCGACCTCCAGACCGTCACAGGGGGACAGGATCTCGATGTTGGGGAACGACCTCATCGCCCCGATGTCCTCGACACCGTAGTGGGTGTTCCCGAACAGCTCCATGGCGAAACCGCTGCCGAGTCCGACAACCTTCACATTGCATTTCATGTATGCTAAGTAATGTCTGATGAACTCGTTCGACCTCAGTGCCGAGAAGTTCGTGAATGTGGTGACGAAGGGCACATAACCGTTATCGGCCAGACCTGCGGCGAACCCTATGGAATTCTGCTCGGCGATGCCGACGTTGTATGATCTGTCGGGATGGTTCGCGAAGAAACGCTCCAGACCGGAGGTCCTCGTGAGGTCAGATGTTATGGCCAGTATGGAATCGTTGTCGTTAGCGACCTCGTCCAGCTTCACACCGAAGGTCCCTCTCTGGCCCAGCAGGGAGTACATCCTTGCATTATTCGCCATAGTGCGCGTTCACCTCCTCTGCGGCCTTATTGAACGTTTCCTCGTTCAGTACGTGATGATGCCATTCGTTGTTCTGCTCCATGAACGACACCCCCTTACCCTTGACGGTGTCGGCGAAGATGACTGTCGGGCGCTCCCTGACCTCACCGATCGCTCTCTTCAGCTCATCCACGGAATGGCCGTCGCATTCGACGACGTCCCATCCGAAGGCGCTCCAGACCTTCCTGTAATCGACACCAATGATCTCCATGCAGACCCCGTCGGACTGCAGTCCGTTGCTGTCCACGATGGCGACGAGATTCGACAGTGCCAGTCTCGATGCGAGCTGCGCCGATTCCCAGTTGGAGCCCTCGTTCAGTTCCCCGTCTCCGAGTATCACGAAGACCCTTCCCTTCCGCTTCTTGGCGGTGGCCACTCCGACCCCGTAGGACAGCCCCATCCCGAGGCTTCCTCCGGAATACTCTATCTTGTCGTTGTCGTTCCTGCAGGGCTGACCGGGGAACAGGCCGCCGTCCTTCTCGAACGATTGGAATTCGTCATCCGACATCACGCCCAGCTGGTGCATAGCCGCGTAGTATCCCAATGCCCCGTGGCCCTTGCTCAGAATCACGGAATCGCAATCATTCCTTGAACCCAGCACCGCCAGCGATATCTCGACCAGCGACAGCGAGGGGGCGATGTGGGCACCCGTGGGACCCGCACTGAGCGCCGCATTCAGGATATCCATCCTCGCGCGGCCTTCGATAGAGAGGTTGCCGGACATGTTACCTCTTGTAGTACTCCAGCACTCCGCCGTCGACCCTGATTGCCTGTCCCGTGATGTACGACGAGTAATCGGACAGCAGGAACATGGCGGTGTTGGCGATGTCCTTCACATCCGCGTTCTTACCGAGGCACGCGGACTGCTTCTGCATCTCGCTGACGTAGTCGGGCATGGTACTGACCATGTCGGTCTCGGTGATGCCGGGACAGATGGCATTCGCCCTTACGCCGGACTGTGCCAGCTCC
>JAFPVN010000258.1 GCA_017395275.1 Candidatus Methanomethylophilaceae archaeon
CGTCCAGGTTGCGTATGTTCAGGCAATCATGGGGCGGAATCCGACTCATCCTCCTGTATTCGGAGCCCTATGCCTTCTTCCCCGGTGCAGGACCTCTGGCCGGGTGCATATTTCTTTGACATTTACCGTCCTTTCGGATGCGGCGAAAGTACCCAATCACGAACAACTATATAACAATTGTCTGCTGGGTCGCCTCTCCGGGACTGTCAACTTCCGGTGTGTTACTTCCGGTTTCCAGACTCATCTGGATGACCTCTGAGGGCCACGTGATGCCACACATCGCGCAAAATCGTGTAGCAACCCCTCCTATATAAAACTTCGTCAGACAAACCCTTTCAGGGGAGGAACGTCACCACGGTACAGGTGGGCAGAAGGGAACGCAGACGCTTCAGATCGGGATTGTAGAACCGCAGATGGTCCTCCGTGAGTACGTTCTTGCCCAGGACGCGCGCGATCACCGCCGTCTCCGTCCTCCCCTCCACCTTCCACGACGTGATGTCGCCGGAGCAGTCGGTGCTGATCAGTATGGGGAGCTTGAGGCGCATCCTCTCGATCTCGGTGCAGATGCCGTCGAGGTAATCTATCTCCCCCTTGGAGATCTCGCAGCGTGCGCCGTCGCGGGTGGAGAAGAACAGGTCGCCGTTCTCCGAGTAGTCCAACAGGCTCCTGCGGGACACCGGCAAGCTGATGTTCATCTGCATGAGGGCCTTGTCCAGATGCAGCGAATCCCCTATCATGCCTTCCCCATCCACTTGCTTCTTTATAATAATAAAGAAAATAGAGCAATCTTTAAGACGTGTACTGTATAGGGCGCTTCATCGTAAGGAGCTGCTTTAGATGGAAGCACAGAAACTCAGGGAAGAATTCATCAACTTCTTCAAATCGAAGAACCACGCACAGATCCCGTCCGCATCGCTGGTGCCCGAGAACGACCCCACGGTCCTCTTCACCACCGCAGGGATGCACCCTCTGGTGCCCTACCTGCTGGGACAGAAGCACCCCATGGGGAACAGGCTCTGCGACTATCAGAAATGCGTCAGGACCGGGGACATCGACGAGGTCGGGGACTACAGCCACCTCACGTTCTTCGAGATGCTGGGCAACTGGTCCCTCGGGGACTACTTCAAGAAGGAGTCCATCGCTTTCAGCTACGAGTTCCTCACGAAGCACCTCGGATTCACCAACGACCAGCTGGCCGTCACCGCGTTCGCCGGCGAGGACAACATCCCCCGCGACGACGAGACCGCCGAGATCTGGAAATCCCACGGACTGAGGGACGACCAGATCTTCTTCTACGGAAGGGAGGACAACTGGTGGGGACCCGCCGGTCTCACCGGACCCTGCGGACCCGACACCGAGATATTCTTCGACAACGGCAAGCCCAAGTGCTCCGAGAACTGCGGCCCCTCCTGCCACTGCGGGAAGTACACCGAGATCTGGAACAACGTCTTCATGCAGTACTTCAAGGACGACAAGGGCAACTTCAGCCCTCTGGCACAGAAGAACGTCGACACCGGTATGGGTCTTGAGAGGATCTGCTGCATCACCGAGGGCAAGGGCTCCGTCTACGACACCAGCCTCTTCGCCGGCATCATCGGCAAGATCGAGGAGATCTCCGGTAAGAAGTACGAGGGAGAGTACGTCAGGGACTTCAGGATCGTCGCCGACCACCTCAGGGCGGCCACGTTCATCCTCGGCGACGGTGTCGTTCCCGCCAAGATCGGTCAGGGATACATCCTCAGGAGGCTCATCAGGCGCGCGTCCAGGTACATGTCCAAGCTGGGATACGACGGCGTCTTCATGGAGAAGGTCTGTCAGGTCGTCATCGACCAGTACGGCGTCAACTACCCCGAGCTGATCAGGGAGAGGGACAACATCTGCGCCGCCATCACTGCGGAGGAGGAGAAGTTCCAGAGGACCCTCACCAAGGGACTCAGGCGCTTCAACGAGATGATCGCGGAGACCAACGGAAGCACCGTCCTCGACGGGGAGCAGGTCTTCAGGCTCTACGACACCTTCGGATTCCCCGTGGAGCTCACCGCCGAGCTTGCGGCGGAGAAGGGACTCAAGGTCGACATGGAGGACTTCCAGAACAGGTTCCGCACCCACCAGGAGAAATCCAGGGCCGGAGCAGACCAGATATTCAAGGGAGGTCTCGCCGACCACAGCGAGGAGACCACCAAGCTGCACACCGCCACCCACCTTCTGAACGCTGCCCTCAGGAAACTGATCGACCCCGACATCAGGCAGAAGGGAAGCAACATCACCGCCGAGAGGCTGAGATTCGACTTCAACTTCGACAGGAAGCTCACCCCCGAGGAGCTGAAGGCCATCGAGGACTTCGTCAACGACGCCATCAAGGCGGACATCCCCGTCGTATGCACCGAGATGCCCATCGACGAGGCCAAGGCTTCAGGTGCAATCGGAGTGTTCGACAACAAGTACGGCAGCATCGTCAAGGTCTACACCATCGGCGACATCAGCGCGGAACTCTGCGGAGGACCGCACGTGACCCACACCGGAGAGCTCCAGGGCTTCAAGATCAAGAAGGAGGAGAGCTCCGCCGCAGGTGTCAGAAGGATCAAGGCCGTCGTCGGCAAGTTCTGATCACATCCCCGGACATACGTCCGGGGACCCAAACCCCAACATATTCTCAGGATCTCGGTGAAAAATCGACAGCTCCGCCCACCGGATGAGGGAACGAGAATGGTGGACTGTGCGAGATTTGAACTCGCGACTTCTTGCTTGCAAAGCAAGCGATCTTCCAGCTGATCTAACAGCCCACGGATACCGAGTAATGATAACTCAGATATAAACGTTTCTGGGAACGGTCTGGCAAGTGCCAGACCGCCCAGCATTCATTCCAGATACGCGCCCTCGGCACCGTTGGTGACGAGTTCCCTGTACCTCTTGAGCACACCTATGGGATGGCGGTCGCGGGGTACGACGTCCTTCAGGCGGGCCTGTATCTCCTCGTCGGAGAGCCTCACCGAAAGGCTGCGGTTGGGGATGTCGATGTCTATGACGTCCCCGTCCCTGAGGGCCGCTATGGGGCCCTTCTCGAAGGCCTCCGGCGATACGTGCCCGATCGCACCTCCCCTGGTGGCTCCCGAGAACCTCCCGTCGGTGATGAGCGCAACGGATTCGCCGAGACCCATACCCATGATCATGCTGGTCGGGGAGAGCATCTCCGGCATGCCGGGTGCTCCCTTGGGGCCCTCGTAGCGGATGACGACGACGTCCCCCGCGACGATCTTCCCAGCGGAGATGGCCTCGGATGCATCGGCCTCGGAATCGAACACCTTTGCCTTGCCGGTGAACCTCATCATCTTCTCGCTGACGGCCGCCTGCTTTATGACCGATCCCTTCGGGGCCAGGTTGCCCTTGAGGACGGCGATGCCACCCTGCACGTGGAACGGCCTGTCCAGCGGCCTGAGGATCTCGTCGTCCAGCACCTTCGCCGATGCGGCGATCTCCTTTATCGATCTGCCGTTGACGGTGTCCGCGTCCTCCAGGAGACCAGAGATCCTGTTGAGCACCGCGGGTATCCCTCCGGCGTTGTCCAGGTCGCGGATGCTGTAGGGCCCTGCGGGCCTGAGGCTGGTGATGTGCGGCACGGTACGGGAGATCTCGTCGAAGAGACCCAGATCGATCCTGAGGCCGAAGTCCCTGGCTATGGCGGGGATGTGGAGCGCAGTGTTGGTGGAACCGCCGATGCACATGTCCACCCTGATGGCGTTGCGTATCGACGCCATGGTGACGATGTCCCTGGCGTTCTTCCCTTCCCTGACCAGCTGGACGATCCTCCTCCCGGATTCTCTGGCGATCTCCAGCTTCTTCTCGTCCACCGCCAGCGACGTGGCGCATCCGGTGAGGCTGAGACCCAGCGTCTCCGTCAGGCAGGCCATGGTGTTGGCCGTGAAGAGTCCGGAGCAGCTCCCCTGTCCGGGACATGCGGCGCACTCGATGGTCTTGACGTAATCCTCCTCCGCCTTGCCGGCCTTGTACAGGCCGATGGCCTCGAACACCGACTGGAGGTCGAGGGACTCCTTCCCGTTCCTTCCGACCTCCATCGCTCCGCCCGTGACCATGACGACGGGGATGTTCATCCTTCCCGCGGCCATGAGCATGCCGGGTGTGACCTTGTCACAGTTGCTGACGCCGACCCAGCCGTCCAGGCGGTGGGCCTGGCACATGATTTCGCAGCAGTCGGAGATGGTCTCCCTGGACACCAGGGAGTACCTCATGCCCTCGTGGCCCATGGCGATGCCGTCGCAGACCGCGGGAACGCCGAAGACGAAGGCCTTCCCTCCGGCCTCCTCGATCCCTTCGACGACGGCATCCACGATCCTGTTCAGGTGGATGTGTCCCGGGACGATGTTGTTCCAAGAATCGGCGATACCTATGAAGGGTTTCTTCATGTCGTCGTCGTTCAGTCCGGATGCTCTGAGGAGACTCCTCTGGGGAGCCCTGTCGATGCCTGTCTTGACGTCGTCGCTTCTCATTCGATAACCTTGTGCGTGGAATGCCTACAAGGTAGATAAACGTGGCTGAAAACAGTACAGAATGCCCGTTTACCGGGGGACTTGGTCCCCCGGATTGGACTTGTTTTAAGGTTTAGACGCTGCGGAGAACGATCTCGATGTTGACGCCATCGGGAACCTGGATCCTCATGAGCTGCCTGAGGGCACGCTCGTCGGCGTCCAGGTCGATGAGTCTCTTGTGGATGCGCATCTCCCAGCGATCCCATGTCTCGCTTCCCTCTCCGTCGGGGCTCTTCCTGCAAGGTACCCTGAGCTTCTTCGTGGGAAGCGGTACGGGTCCGCGGATCGCTACACCGGTCTTCTGGGAGATTCCCTTGATCTGTGAGCAGACTCCGTCGACCTTTGCGGGATCGGTTCCGCTGAGAGAGATTCTTGCGCGCTGCGACATATTATCCCTGGTTATGAGACTTGCCGGACCGTTCAGGCCTTCTCGACTTCGATGCAGACACCTGCAGCGACAGTCTGTCCCATGTCCCTGATGGCGAACCTTCCGAGAGGTCCGAACTCCTTTGCGGGCTCGATGACCATGGGCTTGGTGGGCTTGAACTTCACGATAGCGTTGTCACCGTTCTTCAGGAAGGACAGGTCCTCGAGCTTCTTACCGGCACGCTGTGCGGTGATGATCTCGACGAGCTGGCATGCGACCTGTGCGGTGTGGACGTGGAACACGGGGGTGTATCCGACGGTCATGACCGAGGGGTGGTTCAGCACGATGATCTGAGCGGTGAAGGTCTTTGCGACGGACGGCGGGTTGTCGACGGGTCCTGCAACATCTCCCCTCTTGATCTGGTTCTTTGCGACTCCACCGACGTTGAATCCGACGTTGTCTCCGGGCTCTGCCTTGGGCAGGGACTCGTGGTGCATCTCGATGGACTTGACGACTCCCTGAACGTTGGACGGCATGAAGACGACCTTGGTGTTGGGGATCAGGACTCCGGTCTCGACACGTCCGACGGGGACGGTTCCGATACCGGTGATGGTGTAGACATCCTGAACGGGCAGCCTGAGTGCCTTTCCGGTCTCCTTCTCGGGAACCTTGAGGTCGTCGAGTGCTGCGAGCAGGGTCTTGCCCTTGTACCAGGGGGTGTTGGCGGAGAGGGTCTTGATGTTGTCTCCCTCGTATGCGGATACGGGGATGAACGGGATGTTCTCTGCCTTGTTACCGATCATTGCGAAGAGCTTCTTCATTCCGGCGACTGCATCGTTGTACTTTGCCTCGTCGTACTTGACGGCGTCCATCTTGTTGATGGCGACGATGATCTGCTTGACACCGAGGGTGGTAGCAAGGAAGACGTGCTC
>JAFPVN010000259.1 GCA_017395275.1 Candidatus Methanomethylophilaceae archaeon
GTATGCGGGAAGTACAATCTAAAGACCAAGATACGGGGCATGCTCACCCACGACGTCGCATGCGCCGGGGAGAAGGACCGCAACATGATAGCGGGATACATCTCCGATTTCATGGGCATCGCGAAGGAGGGACAACCGTCCCTTCCCGAACCTCCAGAGCTCCCGGTGAGACCGCCGGTCCTCTGCGCGGGCTGTCCCCACAGGGCATCCTTCCTCGCCGTGAAGGAGGCGATGAAAGGGAGGAAGACCGTCTACTGCGGGGACATAGGATGCTACACCCTGGGGAACGCCATGCCCATCGACATGGTGGACACCTGCCTCTGCATGGGGGCGGGGATATCCATAGCACAGGGTATCGGACGCATAGAGCCAGATACCGATTGTTTCGCATTCGTCGGCGACTCGACGTTCTTCGCTTCGGCGATGACGGGCATAGTCAACGCCGTGTACAACCAGGCCGAACTGACGGTGGTCATCCTGGACAACTACACCACCGCGATGACCGGACACCAGCCCCATCCCGGTACGGGACGCACCATGATGGGCGATGTGGTGGAGAAGGTGAGCATCGAGGCCATCCTCAGGGGGATCGGTCTGTCCGCCGTGGAGACGGTGGACCCGCTGAGGTTCGACGAGGCCGTGGAGACGGTGAAGCGCGTATCCGCCGTCAAGGGAGTGAAGACGATCATCTTCAAGTCGCCCTGCATCGCCCTGTTCAGACCGGAATCCCACATGGAGGTGGATCCCGGGAGATGCATAGGGTGCAAACTCTGCATCAAGAAGGTCGGATGCCCGGCCATATCCCTCGAGAACGGGAAGGCATCCATAGATCCCGGAGCCTGCAACGGCTGCGGACTGTGCACGTATTACTGTAAATCAGATGCCATCGGGAGGTCGGCCAGATGACCGACATAGTGCTCTGCGGGGTCGGAGGGCAGGGTACCGTCCTGGCCTCCAAGCTCATAGCCGCAGCGGCGATGGACAAGGGCCTCGACGTGATGAGCGCCGAGACCATAGGCATGGCCCAGAAGGGAGGGAGCGTGTTCAGCCACCTCAGGGTGGGAAGGAAGGTGCACACCCCGATGATCGCCAAGGACACCGCCGACATAATAATCGCGTTCGAACCCGCCGAGGCGGTTAGGATGCTCCCCTACCTGAAGAAGGGAGGGAGCGTGATCGTGAACTCGCATGCCGTGAAACCCGTCACATCGGTGCTTAAGGACTCCGGATACGACGGGAGCGAGATGGTCGGATACCTGAAGGAGAACGTGGAGAACCTGACGGTGATCGACTGCGAGAAGGCCTGCAGGGAGATCGGCTCCCCGAAGGTGACGAACATGGTGCTGCTGGGCGCCGCCGTGAGGAGCGGTGTGCTGGACTTCACCATGGAAGAGATCACGGAAACTATGAAGAGGATGGTCAAGCCGCAGTTCCAGGAAGCGAACGTAGCGGCGCTCAACTACAGAGGATGAGATATCATGCAGATAACAAAGGAACAACTGGCACTTGTGAACGACAGGATCAGGGCGCTCGTCGCCTCGGGCAGCTTCTACGGTAAGAAGCTCAAGGAGGCGGGCATCGATCACGTGGATTCCCCCGAGGATTTCGTCAAGCTCCCGTTCTCCGAGAAGAGCGACCTGCGCGACGCCTACCCCCTCGGCCTCATGACTGCCCCGGAGGACAGGATCGTGCGCATACACTCATCCTCGGGTACGACCGGGAAGCCCGTGATCATCCCCTACACCGCCAAGGACGTGGAGGACTGGTCGATCATGTTCGAGCGTTGCTACAGGATGGCGGGGCTGACGAACATGGACCGCATACAGATCACTCCGGGATACGGACTGTGGACCGCAGGGATAGGATTCCAAGCGGGAGCGGAGAGGCTCGGCGCCATGGTGATACCCATGGGTCCCGGCAACACCGAGAAGCAGCTGACCATGATGCAGGACATGAAGTCCACCGTACTGTGCTCGACATCCTCCTATGCACTCCTGCTTGCGGAGGAGATCGAGAAGAGGGGGATAAAGCAGAACATCCACCTCAGGAAGGGCATCATCGGGTCCGAGCGCTGGGGGGAGAAGATGAGAACCTACATCTCGGAGAAACTTGGCATCGAGCTGTACGACATCTACGGCCTCACCGAGATCTACGGCCCCGGCATCGGGATCAACTGCGAGCACAACACCGGCATGCACTACTGGGACGACTACCTCTACCTGGAGATCGTCGACCCCGCCACAGGGGAACCCGTGCCGGACGGGGAGATGGGAGAGATTGTGATCACCACCCTCGTGAAGGAGGGCGCCCCGCTCATCAGGTACAGGACGCACGACCTCTCCCGTATCATACCCGGGGAGTGCAAGTGCGGCAGCAGGTTCCCCAGGATCGGCACCGTCATGGGAAGGACCGACGACATGATGAAGATCAAGGGCGTCAACGTCTTCCCCGCGCAGATCGAGGAGATCCTGAAGGAGTTCCCCGAGCTGTCCAGCGAGTACCAGATCCGCATCTCGCATCTGGAGGGCAAGGACACCATGCGCATCTACGTGGAGACCAACGGGACCGTCGACTTCCTGAAGCTGGCGTCGGATGTGTCCAAGAGGGTGAAGGAACGCATAGGGTTCACGCCGCTGGTGAAGGTCGTGGAGATAGGCGTGCTTCCCAGGAGCGAGAAGAAGACCAAACGCGTCATAGACGAACGCTACGACTAAACCGGCAAATTAAATATACAGGTAGAAGATTGTGGCATCCGAGCCGAGATAGCCAAGCCCGGTATGGCGGCGGTCTCGAAAACCGCTGGTCTCACGGCCTCGGGAGTTCGAATCTCCCTCTCGGCGCCATCTTCTGCTCCTTTTCCGACCCACCAGTCTTTACGAAGCCCCGAGATCCGCATCGGTTTTCGCGTCGTTTTTCGATGACTGAGAGCGA
>JAFPVN010000260.1 GCA_017395275.1 Candidatus Methanomethylophilaceae archaeon
CGGATTTGATTATCTTCTTGACGGCGCTGTTCTCGCCGATGTCCTCGGCGGTGATCAGCATGTGGGTGGGCCAGATCACGAGCCCCTCGTCGTCCGCAGGCACCAGCGTTGCCAGGACGTACGCCTTCTTCTCGTTGCCCGGGTTCTCGTTGGAGTAGTTGAGGGCGGTCTCGTACCTGTGGTGGCCGTCCGCGATGAGCATCTTCTGCTTGGAGAGCTCCTCAGACATGGCCGCGGTGACCGCGGGGTCGGAGATGCGGTAGTAGGAATGGGTGACACCGTCCTTGTCCGAGAACTCGTACATCTTCTCGGCGCATGCGTCGATCTTGGAGTTCAGGCCGGAGGAGAATCCGTCCACGATGCCGAAGATGGATTCGAGGTGCGTCTCCATGTCCCTGAGGAGGTTCAGACGGTCCGCCTTCACCTTGGAGAAGGTCTCCTCGTGGGGGATGATGTTCCCTTTGTCGAAGCTCTCGGTCCTCAGGATGCCGACGATACCGGTCCTGGTCCTCTTGGTGCCCTTGTCGTCGAAGGTCTGCCTGTAGAGGTAGAACGACTCCGAATCCTGTACGAGCGAACCGTCCGCGATGGCGGCGTCCAGCTCCTTCCTAGAGTTGGCGTATCTGCCGTTCTCGGGCATGAGCGTGAATCTGGTGACGTTGTTGTGATGGGACTGCAGCTGTTTGAGGTACTCCTCTCCGATGACGTCGTAGGGAGGGGAGACGCGGTCCTCGATCTTCTCGTTGTCCTTCAGAGCGGGCCTGTATCCTGCGAACGGTTTGAACTCGACCATTTTGGTGCACCTGGGGCCGAGTACGCCGAGATAGTATAAAAAGTAGGTCAGGGGCGTAGCCCCTGGGGAATCAGCAGATCCTGGGTACGCGGTCGCCCGACGGGGGCTCGAGGATTCTCTTTCCGCCAATCTCCGTCCTCATGACGACGCGGGGGACCTTGGATTCCACGGCGTGACCGATGATGGCCGCGTTCTTACCAAGCGGATGGGACCTGAGGGTCTTGAGGACCTCCTCCGCCATCTCGGGGACGCAGGCGATGACGACCTTCCCCTCGTTCCCGATGGACAGGGGATCGATGCCCAGCATCTCGCATGCGCTTACGACCCCGTCCCTCAGGGGGATGTCCTTCTCGTTGATCTCCATGCCGATGTTGGATTTGGAGCACCACTCGTTGAGGGTGTTGGCGAGTCCACCTCTTGTGGGATCCTTCATGGTGACGATGCCTCCGGTCTTGAGTCCCTCGGCGATGAGCCCGTTCAGCGGGGCGACGTCGCTCTGTATCTCGGATTCGAATCCGTATCCCTCCCTGAAGGAGAGGAGAGCAACGCCGTGGTCGCCGACGGTTCCGGAGACTATGATGGCGTCACCGGGCCTGACGTTGCTGTCGGTGGCCCATCTGGAATCCACCTTCCTGTACTGCTGCGCCACCTCGATGTTGTGGTCCATGTACGGCGACCTCTTACCTACGGCAGAGGTGACCATGAACATCTGGTCGACCGCTCCCGCATCCACGACCTTGGTGTCCCCGGTGGCAACGGGTACGCCGCAGGCCCTGCAGGTCTTCCCCATGGAGTCCATGACCCTGTCGACGATGTCCATCTCCAATCCCGCTTCCAGGATGAGTGCGCACGAAAGTGCCAGAGGCTGCGCTCCCATGACGGAGATGTCGTTCACGGTACCCGCTACGGAGAGGCATCCGATGTCCCCTCCGGGGAAGAACAGTGGCTTGACGGTGTGTCCGTCGCTGGTGAACACGATGTCATCGATGACCGCGGAATCGTCGAGCGCGTCCAGCGGTACCTGGAAGTCCATCTTGGGGAAATGCGCAGTGACGTGCTTGGAGATGAAATCCTGCATGATCTCACCGCCGGAGCCGTGGTTCATCGTTAACTTTGCCATGCACGGGAATCCAGCATCAAGACGATAAATGTTTGCCGTTGAGATAAGATAAATATTCGGAAAATGTTGCGAATCACGGGCCTGTGGGGTAGCTTGGATATCCGTTCGGTCTTCGGAGCCGACAACCTGGGTTCGAATCCCGGCAGGCCCACTTCCGCCGTAAGGATTATTCGGATGCATTCCATCGTTCCCCCGATAGAGATGAAAATCAGATACTGGTCGGATTTCGGTTGCCCGTTCTGCTACATCGCCGAGGTGAGGATGAAGAAAGCCCTCGCCGAACTGGGGATAGCGGACGAGACCCGCATAGATTTCCTCGCCTTCGAGCTGAACCCCAACGCCCGCAAGGTCCCCGTGCGCAACGTCGTGGAGGGATTCGCCAGGCATTACGGATGCTCCATCGATCAGGCCGCCGCGCAGGTTGAAAGGATCGAGGCCATGGGAAGGGGCGAGGGACTGGTCTTCAGATACGGCACCGCACGCAACTCCAACACCTTCGATGCCCTCAGGCTGACCAAGCTGGCACAGTCCAAGGGATACAGGTTCGGGAGCGAGTTCGTCGAGAGGATGTACAAGGCCTACTTCGAGGACAACCTCGTGATGGCGGACCATGATGTTCTGAGGAAGATAGCCGCGGACGCGGGCATGTATTCCAAGGAGGTGGACGACCTTCTCAACGGCAACAGGTTCGCCGACGAGGTCCGCAAGGACGAGTTCGAGGCACACCAGCTGGGGATAAACGCCGTGCCGTTCTTCGTCATCAACGAGAAGTACGGGATCCCGGGCGCCGTCGACATCAAGGACATGAAGAGGGTGCTGATGAAGGCGTATTCCGAGGAGGAATCGGAACCCATCGAGGCCGGAATGGTCTGCGGTCCGGACGGATGCCATCCCGCCAAGAAGGACTGAAAAATCGTAAGATGTTTTGATGCCGGGCTTACGCCCGGCTTTATTGTTTTCTTCACTCGCTGTCTGCAGCGGGCTTCAGGAACTTCCAGCAGAAACCTGCGAGCGCTGCACCGATAAGAGGTGCGACGATGAAGACCCAGACCTGCTGGATGGCGAGGCTCTCGCCGACGAAGGCCATGAACAGTGCAGGGCCGAAGCTCCTTGCAGGGTTGACCGAGGTTCCGGTGAGGCTGATACCCATCAGGTGGACGAGGGTGAGTGCGAGACCGATGACGACTCCGCCCTGTGCCGCGGTGGCCTTGGTGGAGGTGACTCCGAGCGCTGCGAGCACGAAGACGAAGGTCAGGAGGACCTCGACGAGGATCGCACCGAATGCGGTGAGGGCGTAGGCGTTGTAGTCCTCGCCGTAGCCGTTGCATCCGAGGCCCATCATCTTGACGAAGTCCTTGATGTGTCCGTCCGCTCCGCCGAACTGGGTGAGGAGCAGGAACAGGAGTCCAGCACCGACGATTCCTCCGATGAACTGGAAGACGATGTACATGATGAAGTCTTCTTTCTTCATCCTGCCGTCGATGAACATTCCGAGTGAGATTGCGGGGTTGATGTGGCATCCAGAGACCCTTCCGAGACAGTATGCCATAGCAACCACAGAAAGACCGAATGCGAGAGCAGTGGCAATCAGGTTGCCGGTAACGACTGCGGTTCCGCATCCGACAAGGGTGAGTACGGCAGTGCCGATGGCCTCTGCGACGTACGCTTTCATGTTAGACTTGAAATCCATGGTTGATTCCTTCTATCAGTCCTAAGGCTGAATGAATCGCCCAAACACTCATCGGATATATTCTTTTCAGTTTTTCTGAACGCCGTTTCAGACGAACGTGATGAATAATCTCCGGGATTCAAGGGCCTCGCAGTGCTCCCACGGCCTGAGGTACTCCGCCGTGATCCTGAACTCTCCGGGGATGGATGAGGAAATCTTTAGGGTCTGTACCCCGGGAGCTCCGCAGAGGTCCGAGTCGGTGTGGAACTCCGATGACAGCGTAAGTCCTTCCTCGATGGTCTTCACGACCCAACTGTATCCCGTGGACGGATTGGCCTCCAGCTTCCATTCGAAGGTCTCCCCGACCTTCACCTCAACGGTCTGAGCTTCATCGGACATGGTCCGTAGATGGGGAATCTAACATATAACCGTGTTGCTGGCACAGTGAGTGTCCGCTCACGCGGACGCCTTCCTGCCGTAGAGGGTGAAGGCGTAGCTCCCGATGACCCCGAGGACCGCCATGACAACGCAGACGGCCCAACCTGCGGCGTCGAGGGAGCTGTTGACCAGCTCCTGTATGATGATCATCAGCGACCCTATGGTCAGCCCCATGATCAGCATGTAGGTCTCGGTGCGGAACCTCTTCAGGCACATGTCCATAACCTTGGCGAACCCGAATAGACCGATGAGGAGTCCGACGCACAGCGGCGCTATGAAGTAGATATCCAGATGAGCGACGGAGCTAATGGTGACCTCGAACAGCCCCAACGCGATGAGCAGGGAGGAACCGCTGATTCCCGGCATGACCTTGGATATCGCTAGCACTATGCCGCAGAGGGCGAACAGCACCATGTTGCCGATGCTGTGGTCGTCGGTGTCGACCACACGACCTCCGCCGTTGATGACCATGAGCGCTATGATTATCCCCAATCCGACGGCGAGGCATATTATCGATGCCACGGACATATTCGATCCCTTCTCGTACCCGGTGAGCTTCCATACCTCGGGGATCTGGGCCACTATCAGTCCGAAGAAGAACGCCATCATCGGCGCCGCGAACTTGTCCAGCGTCCAGTCCAGGAAGAGCGTGCACGCAAGCATCCCGACCAGCAGACCGGATGCTATGGCGACCAGGAAGAAGAACTCCGGTCTGATCTTCTGGCGGAGCTCGCTTATGTCCTCGATGAGGCGCTCGTAGCTTCCGCAGAGGACGAGGATGAGGCCTCCGCTGACGCCCGGGAGGATGGATGCGATACCCGTGACCACTCCGTTTATGAAACTGCGCAGGTGGTCCTTGAGCGATTCCGCCATGTGTTCGCATCCTCCATCATCGTTTTAATGTTTTTGTCATGACCGCGGACCTCACGGTGTATCCGGACAATCCGTAAAGCGAGTATGCTGGTTCATTGAATGGCGACACGTCCAGCTGCATTGTGTACAGCCCTTTGTCCAAGCACCACGATTCTGCCGCGGTGATCAGCTCCCTGCCGATCCCCTTCCCGCGTAAATCCTTGGAGACGTATATGCCCAGGAGGTACCCCGTCTCCTCCGCCGTGTACTGGTCGCGTGATGCTCCCATCCACAGCATGCCTCTGTTCTCCGTGCCGTCGGTGAGTATGAAGGCCTCGTCCCCCATCCTGCGGGACGAGAGACTGTCCACGGCCACCGCAACGGTGGTGTCTGACCAGAGGTCCGCTAGCTTTGCCTCCGCGTCGGTGACGGATGCCGTGAGGGATTCCCTGATGCATTCCGCCACGTACGGCAGGTCGGATGCCTCTGCGGGTCTGAGGGCCAGTCCGCAGTCCAGCACGAGTTTCATGCCACCCCTAATCACTTAACTTTATATAGAATGATGGATAGATTCGAAATTACGAACATTTATATAGAAGGACTAACGTCACAGGGCATAGTATAGTCCAATATACTTGGAGGAATAAGACATGGGAATGGGTAACACACCTATCGTGATTCTTAAGGAAGGAACAAAGAGAGACAAGGGAAAGGACGCTCAGTTCAACAACATCGCGGCCGCAAGGACGATCTCCGATGCTGTCAGGAGCAGTCTCGGACCCAGAGGAATGGACAAGATGCTCGTGGACTCCATGGGCGACGTGGTCATCACCAACGACGGTGTGACCATCCTCAAGGAGATCGACGTACAGCACCCCGCAGCAAAGATGCTGGTCGAGGTCGCGAAGACCCAGGACCAGGAGGTCGGGGACGGAACCACAACCTCCGTCATCCTCGCAGGAGAGCTCCTCAAGAAGGCGGTCGACATGGTCGACTCCAACGTCCACCCCACCGTCATCGCCAACGGTTACAGGCTCGCATGCGCACAGACGCAGAAGATCCTCGTCGACATCTCCAAGAAGGTCGGCATCAAGGACGAGAAGGTCCTCGAGGACATCGCCGGAACCGCGATGAACAGCAAGCAGATCAACAACGCGAAGGACTTCTTCAGCAAGCTCGTCGTCGAGGCCGTCAAGACCGTCGCACAGAAGGACGGAAAGAAGTACAAGGTCGACCTCAACAACATCCAGACCGTCAAGAAGACCGGTGCCTCCATGGAGGATACCGAGCTCGTCAAGGGTCTGATCATCGACAAGGAGCCCGTCCACTCCGCGATGCCCAAGTACATCGAGAACGCAAAGATCGCACTGATCGACGCACCCTTCGAGGTCAAGAAGACCGAGATCGAGGCCAAGATCCAGATCACCGACCCCAACCAGCTCAACGCATTCCTCGAGGAGGAGGAGAACATGCTCAGGAGGATGGTCGAGAAGGTCAAGAAGACCGGAGCCAACGTCGTCTTCTGCCAGAAGGGAATCGACGACCTCGCCAACCACTTCCTCGCAAAGGAGGGAATCTACGCGGCAAGGCGTGTCAAGAAGTCCGATATGGAGAAGATCTCCGTGTCCACCGGAGCCGTCATCATCAACAAGCTCGACGAGCTCAGCAAGGAGGATCTCGGAACCGCAGGATGCGTAGAGGTCAAGAAGGTTCAGGGAGAGGACATGACCTTCATCACCGGAATGAAGGATGTCAAGAGCGTCTCCATCCTCATCAGGGGAGGAACCCAGCACATCATCGACGAGATCGAGAGGTCCCTCATCGATGCCTGGTCCGTCGTCAAAGTCGCCATCGAGGACGGCATGATGACCACCGGCGGAGGATCCACCGCAGTCGAGCTCGCCATGCAGCTCAGGAACTACTCCGCATCCGTCGGAGGAAGGGAGCAGATCGCGATCGACAACTTCGCGTCCGCACTCGAGAGCATCCCCACCACCCTGGCGGAGAACGCAGGTCTCGACCCCATCGACATCCTGATCGAGATGAGGAAGCAGCACAAGGAAGGCAAGATCCACGCCGGACTCAATCCGTTCACCGGAAAGGTCGAGGACATGGAGAAGCTCAAGGTCCTTGAGCCCTACAGGATCGGAAAACAGGCCATCAACTGCGCGACCGATGCCGCGATCATGATCCTCAGGATCGACGACGTCATCGCTGCACGCGGCATGCCCATGCCCGCCGGTCCGCCGGCAGCAGGAATGCCCACCCCCGGTAACGACTGAAAACACTGAAAAACGGGGCTCCGGCCCCACTTTCCAGCATTATCGAACGATTCAGGAGCGGTAGTATGACTGATAAGTCTAAACAGGAAGAGCCCAAGGAGGAGACCGTCGAGGAGGAGACCGTCGAGGAGAAGACGGCCGACCCGTTGGCGGAGGCGCAGGCGAAGGCCGAGGAGTACCTCGACATGGCCAGAAGGGTGCAGGCAGATTTCGACAACTACCGCAAGAGGTCCCAGAAGGAGAAGGAGGATTACAAAGCGTTCGCCACGGCGGACCTGCTGTCCGACCTCCTGACCATCGTGGACGACCTGGACAGGGCGCTCGAGCACAACAAAGATGACAACGACTTCGTAACCGGTGTCAAGGGCGTCAGGAAGAACCTCATGAAGGTCCTGGAATCCAAGGGCCTGAAGGAGATCGACACCTCCGGGAAGTTCGATCCGAACTACCACGAGGCATTCGGCATGGT
Organism: Candidatus Methanomethylophilaceae archaeon; assembly: GCA_017395275.1. Classification (GTDB taxonomy): domain Archaea; phylum Thermoplasmatota; class Thermoplasmata; order Methanomassiliicoccales; family Methanomethylophilaceae; genus SIG5. The sequence continues at coordinate 7,624 of JAFPVN010000260.1, forward strand.
AGAGGCCGATACCGACGGGGACATCGCGGAGGTGTTCCAGAAAGGATACAGCATCGGATCCCGCGTGCTGAGGACAGCGAAGGTCAAAGTGACCAAGAAGAAAACCAATTGAAACTCAAAGAGGGGAATAATATGTCAAGAATAATCGGAATCGATTTGGGAACAAGCAATTCCGCCGTATCCGTCATGGAGGGCGGAAAGCCTACAATGATCAACAGCGAAGAGGGTACGAGCATCGGCGGAAAGTCATTCCCGTCATACGTCGCGTTCACGCAGGACGGACAGCTCCTCGTCGGCGAGCCCGCCAGGAGGCAGGCCGTCACAAACCCCAACGGAACGATCAAGAACGTCAAGAGGAAGATGGGGACCAACGAAAAGGTCTACGCCAACGGTAAGGAGTACACCCCCCAGCAGATCTCCGCGTTCATCCTCCAGAAGATCAAGAGGGACGCAGAGACCTATCTCGGCGGAGAGAAGATCGAGAAGGCGGTCATCACCGTTCCCGCATACTTCGACGACAACCAGAGGCAGGCGACCAAGGACGCAGGTGCCATCGCCGGACTCGACGTCGTACGTATCATCAACGAGCCCACCGCGGCAGCGCTCGCATACGGTCTCGACAAGGGCAACGTGGAGCAGAAGATCCTGGTCTTCGACCTCGGAGGAGGAACCCTCGATGTCACCATCATGGACTTCAGCGACGGAGTGTTCGAGGTCCTCTCCACCTCCGGAGACACCAAGCTCGGAGGATCGGACATGGACGAGGCTATCACCAACTACGTGATCGGCGAGTTCAAGAAGGAGACCGGAATCGACCTCTCCCAGGACAACATGGCGTTCTGGAGGGTCAGGGAGGCATGCGAGAAGGCCAAGATCGAGCTGTCCACAACCATGCAGACCGAGATCAACCTCCCGTTCATCGCATCCGACGCATCCGGACCCAAGCACCTCGTCAAGACACTGACCCGTGCGAAGCTCGAGGAGATCGTCGAGCCCATCGTCGCACGCTGCAGGCAGTCGATCATGCAGGCCATGAACGACGCCGGACTCAATGCGGACAAGATCGACAAGATCATCATGGTCGGCGGACCCACCAGGATGCCGATCGTCCAGAACTTCGTCGAGAACATCGTCGGACCCAAGATCCAGCGCGGAATCGACCCGATGGAGTGCGTCTCCATGGGTGCGGCCATCCAGGGAGCGGTGCTCTCCGGAGAGGTCAAGGACGTCCTCCTGCTGGATGTCACCCCGCTGTCCCTCGGTATCGAGACCCTCGGCGGAATCACCACCAAGCTCATCGACAGGAACACCACCATCCCCACCAGGAAGTCGCAGGTGTTCTCCACCGCGGCCGACAACCAGCCGTCCGTGGAGATCCACGTCGTCCAGGGAGAGAGGGAGATGGCGGCCGACAACACCTCGCTCGGCAGATTCGTCCTCGACGGAATCCCGCCCGCACGCCGCGGAGTGCCTCAGATCGAG
>JAFPVN010000261.1 GCA_017395275.1 Candidatus Methanomethylophilaceae archaeon
ACGCCTTCTCCGCCATGTCTGACGGATCCTCGCACCCGATGGACAGCCTGGTGACGGGTTCGGGGATCTGCGCCCTGTTCAGATGGAGCACGGGCGTGCCGCACCTCTGCGCCTCCAGGGTGACAAGTCCCGTCCCCTCCAGCAGGGAGGTGTTGAACACCAGCATCGCCTCGTTGTAGAGGTCGATGACCTCCTCCTCGGATACCCCGGTGACTATTTTGACTCTCTCGGATATCCCCGCCTCCGATGCCATGCTGAGGATGTTATCCCTGTTGGGGCCGTCTCCGCAGAAGGTGATTGTCCAGTCGCCCATCCCCTCCTTCTTGGAAAGCTCTATGAACGCCCTGAGGGCGTCCTCCATGTTCTTCCTCGGGGCCAGCTGGCCCATGCAGAACACGCTGTGCCTCTTCGGAAGGTCCTTCTTCCTGAACTTGGGGTCCACGCGGTTCACTATAACCACGATCTTCTCCTCGGGGCACCCTATGCGGATGAGGTCCTGCTTGGTCGTCTCCGATATGGTGATGACCTTGCAAGATTTCCTTATCCCGGTCTTGGTTATGAGCATCCACATCCTGTAGAACAGGTCGAATCTCCCTTCCTTGAAGCTGACGTGGTGCACGGTCATTATCTTCTTCCCCTTGACGAAGGGGAACACCATCGAGCACAGCTCGTCGGTGGCGTGGCATACGGTATCCTTGGTGTTCAGCTTCCTTGATTGCCTTACGGGTCTCCAGAACCCGTTGACGAACATGTTCCAATATCCGCGGGCGGAGGTGGCGTCCGATATGACGATGTCGTAGTCCCTCCCCTCGAGACAGTACTCTATGACGTCGGCGTACCTGCCGAGTCCCGTCTTCCCGTTGGTGTCCTCCTCGGGACGGCGGTATACGGTGAGTCCTGTTCCGTTGGGTTTCGCCATGGGAATCCGATGTCGTTGGGGATATATGGGTATGTGGGTCATTCGTACCGAAGATTATAACCGATGGATTGCCGTACGATGTGCATGCTCATCGAGACCGCTGCGGAACTGCACGACGCGAACATGGAGCTCCTCCAGAAGTTCGACAGGTTCTGCAACGACAACGGGATCAGGTACTTCATCACCTTCGGCACGCTGCTTGGCGCCGTGAGGCACGGCGACATGATCCCCTGGGATGACGATATCGACGTGACGATGCTCCGTTCGGAGTACTACAAGCTGATCAAGATCTCCAAGCAGAAGTATCCCGAGGGATGCGAGCTTGTAACTCCGGGAGACGAGGAGACGTTCTGCGGTTTCACCCCGATGTTCAAGGACAACACCAAGGTCGGACGCATGCTGAAGGGTTCGGACATGGACGACGGATCCGGTACCGGGAGGCTGGGCATAGACATATTCGTCCTGGACCCGTCGTACACCGGTCCTAGGCATGTCTATCTGACGTACAGGCAGTACATGCTGTATGCCGAAGCCAGGGCCCACCGCGCGTTGCCGAAGCCACTGGACACCAGCAGGCCGAGGATATTCGCGGTGCCGATAGTGGGATTCTTCCAGTTCATCGGAAGGAGGAGGAGGCTGTACAGGATCGTGGAGGATTACTGGAAGCTGTCCCTGGATCTGAAGTCCAAGGGAAAGGTGCTGTATTCACCGTGCAACATCCCCGACGAGCTGAAGCAGGAGTACGACGCGGAGTGGTTCAAGGACACCGTCTACCTGAAGCTGGACGGTGTGGAGTATCCCGCTCCCGCGGGATACAAGGCCCTTCTGAAGAGGTTCTACGGCGACTACATGCAATTGCCGCCGGAGAGCAAGAGGAAGCCCGACCACTTCCTGCTGAAGGAGTTCCAGGATTAGAATATGATATGAGGCGCCAGCGCCTCGAAGACGTTGTCGTCGTCGATAGCCTCCCTCAGCTTCTCTGGTGTCAAAGGTTTGGCGAGGATTATCTTGGCGGCGCGCTTCTTACCGATACCGGGGAGGCCGGTGACCTGCGTCATGGTCATTTTGTTGATATCGAATTCGTTCTCGATGCCGGTGATGGAACGCATCCCCCAGTCGGTGACGACGATATCGTAGCACTTCCCGAGTTCAAGGGGATATGGTATCCCTACGAGCAACGGGTACGATCCTATCTGGCGTCCGAAGGTCGTGTTGCCGTCGTGGATCTCCATGAATACGTCCTTCAGGACGGTGCCCTTCGGGACCATCCTCTTCAGCATCTCGTGGTCTATCTCCTCGCGGATGTCCTCCTTGTTCTTCTTGAACACCTTCGGGTTCACGCGGGTGGTGAACTCCCTCCTGACGGGGAGGACCTGGCGGATGTTTATGCGTCTGATCAGAAGATTCTCATCGAGGACCTTACGGAGGAATTCCCTGTTCATGTCATAAGTGCCAGACGTCTCTCCGTCTAGTCCATACAATAGGTTGATCCCGGGCAGGAGTCTCGGCATCCCGTTCTCCCCGCGCTCCGCTCCGACCTCGTTGATCATGCGTATCGCCTTGAGGGTGAGCTCGGGAGTGCTGTTGAGGTTGTTCGATTTTATGACCAGGGGATCGGCGCTCTCCATTCCTAGGGCGAGCACGTTCCCGGCCGTGCAGCATTCCGCTATGGTGCGGAGGATCTCCATGGATTCCTCCGGATAGGTGGCTATGACCGCCGGATTCGCGTTGTCCACGTGGACTGTGTCGACTCCCAGTTCCCTGATCCCGAGGAACAGTTCCGTCACCGCCTCCGGATTCGGTCTGGCGGGATCGTTGGTGTCGGAGGAACCGTAGGACACTATGCAGGTCTGTCCTCCGAG
>JAFPVN010000262.1 GCA_017395275.1 Candidatus Methanomethylophilaceae archaeon
GGCTCATCGGCAAGGTCCTGAACATGGACGACAGGGCCGAAGAGCTGGTCAAGGGAATGAACGACCTCTTCACCGAGCTCGAGAACTACAAGCTGTCGGCTAAGGGAAGCGACCTCAAGAAGTCCTACGTCTGCGGACTCATGACCGGTATGTCCGGTAACTTCTACAAGACCACCGGACACTTCCTGCCGTTCTCCACCACCGTCGGACTCAACATCGCGCCCGATGTGGCCCAGTCCCCGTACATCATCAACCAGAAGGACATCGTCGACCAGAGCCCCGCATACATGTTCATCGACATCTCCAACTACGCCTCGTGCGTGGACACGATGAAGACGGATGCCGCGACCCTCGGTGAGATCTCCGCCATATCCGGCGAGCAGGTATACACCCTCCTCCCGTACAAGTACTACAACACGAACTACGAGAACGAGCTCATCGACTGCTTCGCCGTCGGGAAGATCATCGCACCCGGTGTCTACGACTACGACCTCAACGAGAAGGGCAACGCCATCCTCAAGCTGTTCTTCCCCGGTTCCAGCATAACCATGCAGTCCTACGCTAACGCGATCGGACACGGCGTGGCGAAGGTCCCGGCATCGGAATACAAACCCTGATCCAAACACCTGACAAACCATTTACCAAACCCTTTCCACCAAAGTGCCAGACAGTGACATACGATGAGCAGCAAGGACAGGTACATCAGGAGTTCGAAGCACCGCGAAGCCGCCATCCTGATAGTCGTTCTCATCACCCTCATCACCGCCGCAGTGACCCTGGTCGTCGGCAACATCAACGAGGGCCTGGGAGAGATATTCAAGGCACTCTTCACATTCGACAAGTCCACTAAAGAAGGCAGGTTCGTATGGCTGATCGACCTTCCCATGATAGTCATCGCGCTGATCGTGGGGGCGGGACTCTCCCTGTCGGGGACCGTCATGCAGTGCATACTGAAGAACCCCCTCGCATCCCCCTATACGCTGGGCCTCTCCAGCGCGGCCGCGTTCGGAGCGGCGTTCGCGATCATATTCCTTGATTCGGGCAACAGCGCCCTCGGATCCATATCCATCGACAACCCGTACGTCACCATGGCCTGCGCCTTCGCGTTCTCCATGCTGGCCACGGGCACGATACTCCTCCTAACGAAGATGACCAACATCTCCGCGGAGACTATGGTACTGTCCGGGATAGCCATAGGGGCGATATTCTCCGCAGGACTTTCCCTGATGCAGTACTTCGCCGATTCCGTCCAGCTCTCGGCCATGGTGTCCTGGAGCTTCGGCGACCTCAACCACTCCGATTGGAAGTGGGATCTCATAATGCTGCTGATACTGCTCCCGATCGCCGCCTTCTTCATGCTGAGGAGATGGGACCTCAACTCGCTGGATGCGGGAGACGAAGTAGCCAAGGGATTGGGAGTGAACACCGAGAGGTTCCGCACGTTATCGCTGATAATAACGGCGTTCCTGTCCGCCATGCTGGTATCTAGATACGGCGTCATAGCATTCATAGGCCTCATCGGGCCCCACATCGCCAGGATGATCGTGGGCAGCGACCACAGGTACCTCATCCCCATGTCCATGGCCATGGGAGGATGCATACTCCTGATAGCCAACTGCATCGGGGCGAACATCGCCCGCCCTATGGTCCTTCCGGTCGGACTCCTGACGTCGCTGCTGGGAGGTCCGATGTTCATCTATCTGCTGATAAGGAGGTACAGGAGATGACCTTCTCGGCTGAGCACATATCACACTCGTACGGAGGGAAACAGGTACTCTCCGATGTGTCCTTCTCCCTGGAGCCAGGGGAACTGACTACTATAATGGGTCCCAACGGAGTGGGGAAGACCACGCTGATGAAGCGTCTTGTAGGCATATTACCGGGCACCGGCGGCAGGCTGGTGCTTGACGGTCAGGATATAACGAACATATCCCCCAGGGAGAGGGCCAGACTGATAAGCTATGTACCGCAGCGCTCCCACGTCTCCGGATCCACGGTGTTCGAGTCCGTCCTCCTGGGAAGGAGGCCGTACCTCTCATGGAACGTGAACGAAGAAGACCTAGACATGGTGGATTCCATCATCTCATCCATCGGTCTGGAGGACATAAGCGAGAAGAAGGTGGATTCCATCAGCGGTGGCGAGTACCAGCTGGTCCAGATCGCCAGGGCACTGGTCCAGGACCCGAGGGTCATACTGCTCGACGAACCCACCAACAACCTCGACGTGGCGAACCAGGAGAACGTCCTCAATGTTCTGAAGCAGCTCATATCCGAAAGGAACGTCTGCGCCATAATGACCAACCACGACATCAACCTGTCCGCAAGGCACTCGGACCGCCTGGTCATGCTGAAGGACGGGAGGATATACGCCTCCGGAGGGAAGGAGGTAATCACATCGCAATCGATCAAGGACGTCTACGGCATGGACGTCACCGTGGAGACCGTCCGCGGCAATCCCATGATAGTGCCAGTATGACAAAAAGGAGAAGAAAGAATGGTAACGGAACAGGAGCATGAGCAGGCACAGAAGGAGTTCTTCAACAAGGTGTGCTACGAATGGAACAAGACCTTCGACTCCCGCAGGAAGGAGCAGGACGCCCTGGTGGCGGAGATAGGGCTGAAAGGGAACGAGAGGATACTGGACGTCGCCACCGGGATCGGTGTGATGATACCGTCATACCTCAAGTTCCTGAGGAACGGTTCGATCAAAGCCATAGACTACTCGGAGAACATGATCGCCGTGGCGAAGGAGAGGTTCGTTCCGGAGAGATATCCAAACGTGGTGTTCGAGAACATGAACCTCTTCGACCTGAAGGACGAGGACGAGTATAATCTAGTGGTATGCTACTCATGCCTGCCCCACTTCTTCGACCACGACCGCGCCATAGCCGTCATGGCCAGATCCATGAAGGAGGGCGGACGCCTGGTCGTATGCAACCTCAAGTACCACCATATGTCGAAGGATCGCGAGAGTGACGATCACAAGAAGATGATGGAACACATGCCCGAGCACAGGTTCCTCACCATCCCCCGTCTCCTCGGTATATGCCTGGACCACGGCCTGGAGCTCACATACGCCAACAACGACGAGAACCATACCATCATAGTGGTGACGAAGACCGGGGGCGGCGAACGGGTATGAGCCTGTCGGCCGAGGCCCTGGACTTCCTGTCCCGCAGGCAGCCCAACGGGAAGCAGAAGGAGTTCTTCGACTCCCACGCGGAGGAATGGGAC
>JAFPVN010000263.1 GCA_017395275.1 Candidatus Methanomethylophilaceae archaeon
CAGGAGGGATTGGACCTCAACCTCACTGCGGAGGAGCAGCTGCTGAACGTCATCGGGCAGGACAGGAAGGCCGATGCAAGGAACATGCTGGCACAATTCCTTCTGACCGGTGAGACCGTTACGAACAAGATGTCCACCCTGTCGGGAGGACAGAGGGCGAAGGTCGCGATGTGCATAATGATGCACGGCGAGAAGAACGTCCTGATCCTCGACGAGCCCACCAACTATGTGGACATACAGTCGAAGCACATCCTTGAACAGGCCCTGGCGGAGTACGACGGCGTGGTCATCGCGGTCACCCACGACAGGTACTTTTTGGATAATGTGTGCAACAAGGTGGCCGAGGTCTCCGACGGCACCGTGAAGGTATACAACGGCAACTACACCGACGTCAAGGGACATCCGGAGCCCGTGAAGCCCGCCGATCCCGGGGTGACCTACAGGGTGCTGGCACCGTTCACGAACTGGGTGAACGGGAAGAAGTACGTCAAGGGAGACAAAGTCGTCGTTCACAAGGCGGACGAGAAGGGATTCGAGAATGCCCTGAACCAGGGCAAGCTCAAGAAGCTCTGAATGAAAGTACCTTTATCTCTTCGATGACGGGAAGGTTCACATCGTCAAAACCGGAATTTGTCATATCGGTTTCTCGAGGATAACAAGTTCCGAACCCGCATCGAAGTCAGCCCTGTGGATCAGCCTCATGCCCCTTTCGACCAGGCGGTCGATGTACCGTTCCGCCGTAGGGAGCCAGCATCCGCCGTATCTCTTCCTGCCCTTGCCGTCCCAGGTGTTGAGCGACCATTCGATGTTCGAGATCTCGTCAGTGGTTGTCCTCTCGGTGTGTCTGCGGAGGATCAGCAATCCCCCTCCCCTTACCGAATCGAACACCCTGTCGCACATCCTTATGTCCGTGGTGGCCAGGTTGAACGATGAGAACACTATGTCGTACACGCCGATGTCGTCCTTGTAGAAGTCGCCTGCTAAGTACGTGATGTCCTTGCCATACCTCCTGAAGTTCTCCTCGGCGATCCCCCTCATCATGGGCTGGTCGAACACGTACCCCTTGAGATTCGGATACCTGTGGCAGACGGCTATGGTGTACAGCCCGTGCCCTCCGGCGAGGTCCATGAACGTTCTGTATTTCGATAGGTCGACGTGTCTCGCGATCTCGTCGACGACTGACCCTATCCCTCCGCCCATGCAGGATTCGCTGATGCTCCTCAGCCATCTCTCGCCCATGACCTGGTCGCGGGGGCGGTACTCCGGACCGTTCCTGAGACGGTCCTCCAGCTCGTCCCATCTGTCGAGCTTCTCGAACAGCGTCTCCAGGTTGTTCTCCTGATAGGTGGGGGACGCGGGGTCGAGATAGAGCGCGGAGGCCCTGCTGTTGACGTAGGTATCGTTCTCCCTCACCAGCAGATCCAATTGTGCCAGACCTCCGCAGAGCATCTCCGTGAGGTCGGGATCCGTGTGTAATTTGGAACTGAGTTCCGCCGCGGTGACCGGTACGGAGGTGTGTGCGAACAGGCCGAGCCTGACCGCCGCCCTTATCATATGGACGGAGGCGACGCCCCTCATGTATCCGCCAAGCTTCCCTCTTATGAAGTCGTCGCTGCGTATCTCCGGCGAACGGAGCAGGTCCTCGGGGTCGTACTCACTCAAAGGGATCCCCCTCCCTCTCCCATTCGTCGTCCTTGCCAACGACCAGATGGTCGTGGATGTCATGCTCGTGGGCATGGTCGTGATCGTGATGGTGGTGCTCCGCATGCTCGTACTTGGTGGAGTACTTGGGCACCACCAGCGGTACGCCCTTGTGGTAGATGATGTCCGACTCGATGCCGTACACCTCCCTGATGAGTTCCTCTGTGACGACCTCGGTTCCGCCGTAGGCGATTATCCTGCCGTCCTTGATGAACATCAGCTTGTCTGAATAGTGCACCGCGAGATTGATGTCGTGCATGGTCATTATGGTGCACATGCCCCTCTCGCGCACGATGTCCATTATCATGTGCATCGTCCGGTGCTGATTGGATATGTCCAGGTTGTTGGTGGGTTCGTCGAGGATGAGCACCGAGGGCTCCTGGACGATGGCTCTGGCGATCTGCGCCTTCTGGAACTCTCCTCCGCTTATCTCGTCGGTGTACTTCAGGGCGATATCGGACATCCCCAGGGCATCTATGATCTCGGTCACCTTGTCGATGTCCTTCTTCGTCGCACCCCACTCGATGTACGGTTTCCTGCCGATGAGGATGGAATCGAACACCGACATCCTGGATGTCGGTGCGGACTGCGGGACGAAGGCGATCTTCTTCGCCAGCTCCCTCCCGCCCAGTTTGGATATGTCCGTGCCGTCGACCAGTATCTCGCCCGATGACGGTCTGTGGACCCCGCATACGCACTTGAGGAAGGTGGTCTTGCCCGTACCGTTGGGTCCGAGTATGGATATGACGCTGTTCTCCACGGATTGGAAGCTGATGCCCTTCAGTACCTCGTTCTTCCCGTATGAGAACCATATGTCCTTTACGTCGATCATCTCTTTCTGCGCCCCCTGAGCAATATGATTATGAACATCGGGCCGCCGATGGCCGATGTGATGATCCCGACGGGGATCACTGTGTAGAACGCGAACGACCCTACTATGTATGCCAATAGAAGGACCAGGGCGCCGATTATCATCGATCCGAGCAGGACGTACCTGTTGTCGTTGCCTATCAGGCGTTTGACGATGTGCGGTCCCACAAGTCCGATGAATCCGATCACGCCCATGAACGATACGACCGTGGCGGTCAGGACGGCGGAGAGGACGAGTCCGGCGATGCGTGTGTTCCTCACATGCACCCCGACACCTCTGGCGACATCCTCGCCGGATTCCAGGGCGTTGTAGTCCCAGCGCTTGTAGATGAAGTATATCGAAACAAGCAGGAGAACGAATCCGACGATGTAGAGGTTCTCCCAGCTCACCTTGCTCAGGCTGCCGAACTGCCAGAACACTATGGCGGAGAGCGCCACATCGTCCGCTATGTACTGCAGGAACGCGAGTCCAGCGGAGAATATCGAGCTTATGGCCAGACCTGCCAGCACAATGGTCTCCGGCGTGCATTCCGTTATCTTGACCAGTAGCAGCATTATCGCCGTCGCAACCATCGCGAAGGCGAACGCCATGAACGTTACCAGCAGAGGGCTGCTGACGTTCGCGTATGCAGCGGTCTGCCCCACGATTGTACCGCCGTTCATGAAGAGGATGGCTAGCGATGCCCCGAAGGCCGATGCGTTCGAAAGACCCAGCGTGAACGGGGATGCGAGAGGGTTCCTGAGGATGCTCTGCATGACCGAACCGGCGATGCCTAACGCCGCTCCCGCAAAGAGGGCAGCGACGACCATCCTGAAGCGCAGGTCCCACACGACAGTGCTGTACCACGAGCCGTCCCTGTCGAACAGATACCTCAGTATCTCCCCGTATGTGAGTTTGGTATCGCCTAGGCTGAGCGTGAATAAGGACAGCAGGATCAGAGCCGCCAGCGATCCGAGGATGAAGAGCTTCTTCCTCCTGGAGTAACGCAGGTATCCCTGGCGGGTCTCGTTGACCTCCTCATCGGTCTGGATGCGTTCGACCATCATTCGCTACCACATCTGCTATCCGATTAAAAAAGGGAAAGGGTTTGGACCGCCGTTCAGGCGGCCACAAACTTGTATTCGCCGTCGTGCTCGATGGTCACTTCCTTGAACAGGGGCATAACCTGTCCGTTGGAGGTCGACTTGCCCACGAAGAAGTCGCTCATGTCCTTTAGGACGTTGGCTCCGTGGTCCCCGTAGAACACGGTGAAGACGTTGTTGACCTTCTCCCTGAGCTGTTCCTCGGTGAAACCGCCGTAGTTGAAGTAGGCGACCACATAGGCGCTGGCGAGGGCGCAGTCGTAGTTGATGCTGTCCCAGACGATGGGTACGGTGATGTACATCTTGGGGGCGGACGCGCCTTGGTCATAGAGGTTCTTCATCACGAGCTGGCTGTCCTGTACGGAGATCTTGTCCGAAGAGGAGGGGTCGATGAGGATCATATCGATGTCCATCAGCGCAAATTCCTCGACGGTCAGGACGACCTTGGATTCCGTGGATGTCCCTTTGTATGCGTTGCCAGACCCGGTGAGGTCGAAGGGTATGTACGAGGGGAACGTCGTGGTCAGGGGATTGCTTCCCGAGATCGTGAGCCCTGCCACGTAGATGTTCTTGTCAGAGGTCCCTTTCAGGGATGCGATGTCCGCGATGATCCCGTTGATGCCGTTGATGAGGCTCTCGGCGCGGCTCTCCTGCTTGAACACCTTTCCGAGGAGGTTGATGTTGAATGTCATGTATTCCGCCAGCTTTCCGTCGTCGCCAGTCATGAATTTCATCTGCTGGTCCTTGATGACGACGATGGTGCACTGCTTCTCGAGGATCTCGAAGTTGGCGGTGTAGTTCTTCCAGATGCCCTCGGAGGTTATCACCAGGCTGGGGTTCTTGTTTGCGATCTTCTCTACAGTGGCGGTGTCGAGGGCGTTGTTCGCGTGGGACTGCGTCTCGGTGTCGAGCTTGTCGTAGGGGTATGCGTACGAGTATGCCCTTCCGTTCTTGTTATCGGTGATGTCCCCGATATCGACTTCTATGACCTTGTCGGCCACATCGAACATCGATGCGAACCTGAGCGGCCCGGTGCTGCCGATGGTCACGATCCCCTTGTCAAGGTTCTCGGGGACAGAGATGTTCCTCCCCATGGCGTCGGTGACCTCCCCGGAGGAACCGTCCTTGTCCTTGTTCATCATCGCGAAACCTATCCCGCCCGCGGCAACGACTATGACCACGGTGGCGATTGCTATGATTGCAGATTTCTCCATGCATCTTGAAACGGTTAGTAATATTTATCCTTAATTCGTGTTACTAGGTGTAGGGGTATGGGTATATACCCATGCGGGTTAGGTATCATGCTGGCACATTAATAGTCGAGGGAACGGAGATCCCCGTCCTTTGCAGTCCTCTTGCAGAACTAAGCGACAGCCTCGAGTTTTTCCCGATCCGTCCGCAATCTTTCTGAGGATACATCGATCATTCGATTGCCTTCGATAACATACCGATTCTTCGAATCGGGGTATCATCATACATTTACTAGGTATTAAAATCAAAATCATACCCGATAAAATGGCTCTCTAAGTTTTAGGGTGGTTGCCCTAAAATCAGATCCTGCGCTCATGGAGGATTCCCGTCATAGCATTTCAGGCTATTGCTGGCTGCTTTGTTTCTAAATTATTTTGTTGTAATTATTTGCAACGAAATATTTTGTTTCATTTTTTTGCAATTTTTGATAACTATAAATACGGCGTTCACGACTAAAGGTCATGGACGGATTCATCGGAAGAGAAAGGGAGCTTGCACGCCTGGAGAATCTCTATCGCAGCGGTAAGTTCGCCGCATGCGCCATATACGGCCGCCGTCAGATCGGGAAGACAACCCTGATGTCCGTATTCTCCTCGGGGAAGAGGGCCGTGGTTTTCCAGTTCTCCAAAGGCTCTGCATATGAGAATCTGAGCCATATGGGCATAGTCATCGGCCGTTTCCTTGGTTCAGAACCCTTGCATTTCGAATCCATGTCCGAGGCGATGGATAGGCTGGGGACTATCTGCGGAAAGGAGAAGACGTTGGTCATATTCGATGAAATCCTATATCTTGCGCGTGCGATACCCGATGCCATGTCCATCCTTCAGAGATTCATGGACCAGAGCCGTGACAGCACGGAGACCATGGTATTGATCTGCGGATCATCCATCTCCATGATGAAGAAGGAGACCGAGGATTATGACAGTCCGCTCTACGGCAGATTCCCGAACCGCATAGAGCTCGGTCCATTGTCCTTGAAAGAATGCATGTCCTTCCACCGCAGGATGAGTGCCGAGGATGCGGTAAGGGTTTACCTCACCGTCGGGGGCGTCCCTGCTTACCACCGCATCATGGACGGTGAATCCTACGGGTCGTGCGTAAGGAATTGTTTCCTCGGTCAGGATGCGCCGCTGTCCGATGAAGCGGCCGCGGTGGTGGAAGGGGAAATGAGTCCAGCCGATGTCCACTCAGGGATACTGGCATGTCTCGCCGACGGGAAGAGGTACCAGAACGAGATTGTCGACGCACTCGGGATATCGAAAGGGGTCTGCAGCAGATACATGGGCAATCTCAAGGCCACGATGATGGCCGGCGAGCTCCAGCCTATGCTGACCGCCAGGAAGAGGCCGTACCTCATAACAGACGGGCTGCTGGCATTCAGTTACGCAATATTGAGGAAATATCAACCGATCCTCAAATCAGATGACACCGCAAGGACGTACAGGCTTATGAAGAAGGACATAGACACTTTCCTTGGCAGGAGATTCGAACTGTTGTGCAGGCAGTACGTGTCATCCTCGTACCAGACCGTAGCCGTCGGTTCGTGGTGGGGGCGCGTCGATGGTGTGGATACCGACATCGATGTTGTGGCCGAAGTATACAATTCGGACGACCTCGTGATAACCTTGGCAGGCGAATGCAAGTTCAGGAATGAACGTGCCGGGGCAGGCATCGTCTACGAACTCGAAAGGAAGTTGATATCCGCCAGGGCCGGACCGAACGTCAGGATGGCGGTGTTCTCCATAGGCGGTTTCACAGAGGAGCTGGCGGAGTATGCGTCAGATCACGGTGTCCTCCTGATCGGTACCGACAAGCTCATCGGGGACACGGCGCCCGACCGTATCTGAAACTGTTTCATCAGTCATCTAGGAAATCGATGTTCCTTTCCCTGACCATCTTCCGGTAGAACGCAGCCATGGCTTCAGAATGTGTCATACCCATCCTTCCCAGGATCTCCTCGGCATCGTGAACGAGTATCGGGTCCATGCGGACGTCGACCGCGGAATCCCTGAGGAGGTTCGCGTCCCTGAGACCTAGACTCTCATAGATTCCAGCGATGTACCTGTTGTATCTCACTCCCTTCTTCCTTGCGGCCTCGCGTATGGTCTCGGTGGTGTTGGAACCGTATTGAGAGGCCTTCTTGGTACGATGTGCCAGCATCGGGAATCCGAGTTCTTCGCACACGGTCTTGAGGACCGACTTCCTGTTCTCGAGCGAGGTGGGCCTGAGCTCTGAAGGATCGATCTCCCCGACCCGGCGGATGACATCCTCGTCGAGATACGGGTAGCACAGCCTCTTCTTGAAATGGGATGCGATCGAAAGCTCGCAGGGCATGGAGACCTTCATCATCCTCTC
>JAFPVN010000264.1 GCA_017395275.1 Candidatus Methanomethylophilaceae archaeon
GACGAGCTCCCCGCAGGAAAGGGGATGCGGTTAAGGCACTTCCATATCGATCTGTTCGGACAGAAGAAGATCGGTGCGGTATATCGGATCGGTAACAGGGGAGGTTGCTCCTTCACCATCAACCCCGGACGGATCTACTTCGACCCTAAGAAGATCTCCATCGCAAAGGCGAAGGAACTCCTTGTCGACAGGGCGAAGTTCATAGCGGGATTGCTCCGCAGCACGGGATGGCAGGTCACCGACCCGGCGATCAAGACACAGGCGAATATACGGAACAGCAGGAATCCGGAACTGTCGGGAATTCACATCGGCAAGGAGAACGATCCCCTCGCCGAGCACATACCGTCGGGGGTGCATGACGAGAGGAACGATATCACCACCGACTTCTCGCCCGGGAGGATGTTATGCGAATCCGAACTGGAGAACATCTCCGACGAGAGGCTGGTGCAGGTGTACGCGAACATCCCTTCAGCTTTGTGCGGCATCGAGCGGAACCAGGTGTTCCTGTTCTCCGTCCTGAAGAAGATGGACGAGAACCTGATCCTCCTCAGTTCCAACGTGGACAAGCTCATGGCCGCGTCGACGGGATTGGCGGCACAGGCGGTCTCGCAGGCCCAATGCACCTTCCCGAAGTTCACCGGGGAGGGGTACCAATGAGTCCCGACAGAGTGGTGGTCGATACAGGAGTGATTATGGCCGTGGTCGCGTACAGGTCGAAGCATCTGATTCCGGTATTCGACAAAGCAAGGAACGAGGACGATCTGGTGATCTCCAACATCATTCTCATGCAGTGCGCGAGACAGGCCGACAGGGACAAATGCGAACTGTCAAGGGACGAGATCATTGCCAAGGTCAGAGAGCTTTGTCCGAATGTGGTCGAGATTGCCATCGTTCCGCTGGAGGAACTGAGGGAACTCTACATGATGCGGGACGATTCCGATCTGGAGGTGCTGTACAGCGCTGACATGCTGGATGCAGACATCCTCATTGCCAGCGACAGGGATTTCTTCGATAAGGAAAGACCGCCGAGAGGGATCCGTGCCAGGATTATGCGCCCTTCGGATTACCTGAAGAGGAGGCGGTGACGTGGTTATAAATACGGAAAAACCGTCTGACATCATGTACCGTGATGACTTCCGTTCACCCGGAAGGTCGACCCTACAGGCGGAGGAGCTCGGTCGCGCCGCCCTTTGCGGTACACCCGCGGACGGGGATCCCCCGTCCCGTTTCTCTGTTTTGCAGGAGGTTCTTCCATGAACCTCCGTCCGTGTCCGAAGTGCGGCGGCGATGCCTCCGCACACGATTCGATCGAGGCCTGGGTGGAGTGTTCCGCATGCGGGTTCATCCCCAATTCGGCGAACCAGAAAGATTCGGAGTTCTCCGACGGATTCCATTCTTCCCTTGAGATTGCCATCAGACTGTGGAACAGGGCGGTGAGACCGTGAACCGTTCCGAGCTGAAGGTCCAGATCATCCTCTCAAGCGGGAAGTTCCTCTACGTCACCGAGAAAGCGAGGGACGTTCTCGACAACATCCGCCGCGGGAAGGACCAGTTCATTGAGATGCAGTGCACCGACGGGTTCAGGCATTACATCAACGTCGACCACATCGTCGAGGCGAAGGAAGCCAAGGAGGAATACAGATGACCTCCTGTGCGAAGTGCGGAAAGGCCGGGGAGTACTACGACGACATCTGCGACGCACACGGGACGGAGGCCTCCAAGTTCCTGTTCCATCTGTGCGAGACCTGTCAGCACGAGTACTACCTTCTGACCAAGAGGTTCCTGGAGGGGAAGGAATGACCGTCGAGATCTCCATTACGGGCAATCCCGCGGAATGCAGGAACGCGATCTATCAGATGCGTCTGATGAGGGACATCTTCATCGCCGACATCTACGAGGAGAGACCGGGCAACTCCGTCCAGGAGTGGTACTGCGTAATAATGGATGGAAAGGGGAACCCGCGCTGGTCCCTGGAGAACCTGCCCGATCCCGAAAGTTTCTTCGAGGCGGTCAGGAAC
The DNA here is from genome assembly GCA_017395275.1 of Candidatus Methanomethylophilaceae archaeon. Taxonomy (GTDB): domain Archaea; phylum Thermoplasmatota; class Thermoplasmata; order Methanomassiliicoccales; family Methanomethylophilaceae; genus SIG5. The sequence goes on from JAFPVN010000264.1 coordinate 2,019, forward strand.
CGTTCCTGGCCCGGAAAGGCGAAGAGACCGGCAACCTGCGGGGACTGCGAATTCGGAAACGGCGGGGAGAACTGCATGTTCGATTACGATCCGTCGGACTGTCCCCTGAAGGAGGGGAGGGAATGACCGACTCCATCAGGAAAGGAAGGACGGCGGTAATCTACGCACGCGTGTCCACGAAGGGACAGGCAGATACGGGAACGTCAATCGAGACCCAACTGAAGGTATGCCGCAAATGGTGCGAGCATGAGGGTGTCGAAGTGATCGGGGAATTCCATGATGACGGCGTGTCCGGTACCACGACGGACAGGGATGCGTTCAGCAGCATGTTCGGTGCGATCATCTCCAAGAAGCCGTTCTACCTCGTGGTGTACGACTCCGACAGGCTCACCAGGGAAGGACCGGGCGAGCTGGAGAACCTGAAAGCGATCCTTGAGAAGCTGAGGGTCGAGACCATCTACGCGGGAATGGGAGGACTGTCCGCCAATTCCACCGCGGCGAAGGTCATGGATACGTACAAATCGGCATCGGATTCGCTGTTCGTGCCTCTCCAGAAGAAGAAGTCGCAGGAGTCCGTGGACCGTCTCATAACCGAGGGGAAGCACGTTTCCAGATCGGCGGGGTTCGTGTTCGAGGAGGACATCCCATTGATGCCGAAAGGACGCGTCCTTCTGGAGGACCGCGTCCGTGAGAAGAAGGATCCCGACGGGACGGTTGTCCGCACCATCACCAAGGCTACCGTGATTGCCTCGGAGAAGGACTTCTTCGCATTGGTCGACAGGGGTGCTTCCATCGAGGTCATCGCGGAGATGTGGGGGTTGGGCCGCCACTGTCTGACCGAGGCGGTGAAAGGCAAATCCCGGTGCGTGAGGGAGAGGTGTCCGATCCCGGACCGTTACCCCGAATACGTCAGGAGACTCAAGGCCGCGAAGGACGCGGGAATCTGCGATCCCGTCTTCGAGCCTTATCGCAACTCCATCCGCAAGAGGGCGTCGAAGGAGAGGGCACAATGCAGGGCGAGAGCCACGGAAAGAAGGGCTGACGGAAACAAGGGTTCGGAATCTCTCGGAAAAGCCGTCGGAGACAACGGAAAGAAGGGTGTGGTTCAATGAACGGAAAGAACGGTTCCCTTGTTTCCGTTGCGGTTGGACTTGTTTACGTGGTGGTAGCATGACCTCCGCTTCCAAGGAGTTTAAGATGCACCGTTCGACAGCGGACCGGCTGCTGAAGGGACTGACAGAGAGGATTGCGATCTACAACGACAATCCGTTGAAACCTTACGTCGTTGAAAGGGCGGTGGTGTTCGGTTCCTACGTCAACGCTCCCGAGAGGGAGATGCTGTCCGATCTCGACATCGGGATCAAGCTCACGGACAGGTATGAGGGAAAGATATGCAAAACCGCATTCGAGCTGGAGTACGATGAGATCCTGGAAAGGTGCCCGTTGTACCGCCATCGTTTGGAGATGCCCGTCGCCATGTGGGGTCTGACGTACGATGATGCCCTGAGATACCTCAGGAACAGATCGCATTACATCTCGTTCCATCCGATAGGAGGGGATGCGGCGATCTTCTCGGATGTCACCCAGGAGATTGACGTCGGGGAGATCGACAGGAGCACCGATTGGTACGACGAATGGTTCGGTGATAATCCGTGAGGGACATCTCCTGTCCTTTCTGCTCCGCCGAAAGGACGAGGCTTTTCTTCAACGAGGGGGACACCGGCACCGAAGGGTACCGGTGCGTGAAGTGCGGATGCACGTTCATCGTCCTGAAGAAGGGGGTGATCCCGGAGCCGGAATACGATGACGACGAGGAGCACACCAAGGACCGCTAGCCCTATTGAAACCGCTTTCCCGTCCTGACCGACGGGATGTTAAACCCTTTCGACATAACAGGAGATGCAAGAAATGGTTCTGATAATAGACACGGAGACCACCGGTCTGAGGGGGATTCCCGAGGACAGGGTGCTGGAGATAGGCATAGCGGAGTACGAAGGGGATTCGGGGAAGATCTCCCCGGTATATTCGGAGATGATCCGCTACGATGACATCGTGGAGTTTGATTCCAAGTATGTGAATCCCGATGGATCCCGGGGGATATGGATCTACAGGAACTCCGACATGAGGATGGAGGATACGCTGAACGCTCCCAAGGGCCTGGATGCGGTTGTGAAGGAGGTTAGGAATATAGTTTCCGGGAAGGAGGTCACGTCCTACAACGTGGGATTCGATTTCGACAAGTATCTGGATCTGAAACCGTGGTCCCTGAAGGACATCGCTGCCAGGAAGATGGACATCATGGAGCTGGCGACC
>JAFPVN010000265.1 GCA_017395275.1 Candidatus Methanomethylophilaceae archaeon
AAGGCCGAGTTCCTCGGGAGACCCATGTGCCAGGATACCGGAGTGCCGGTGTTCTACGTATCGGGGAAGTTCGATTCCTCTGTGAAAGGGGATATCGAGAGGGCGGTGAAGAGGGCCACCGCGGAGCTCCCGCTGAGGCCCAATCTCGTCGATCCCCTCACAAGGGAGAACACCGGCGACAACACCGGTTTTTCATCACCGTTCATCCATTTCGATCCCACCGACGACGATTTCCTGGAGATCTCCGTCCTCCCCAAGGGAGCGGGCTCGGAGAACATGACACGTCTTGCCATGCTCAACCCCGCCGACGGTATCGAGGGGATCAAGAGGTTCGTGGTCGACGCCGTGCTGGATGCCGGCGGAAGGCCCTGTCCCCCGTCCATCGTGGGGATAGGCATAGGTGGTACATCCGACGTATGCGTCTCGATGGCGAAGGAGGCCCTTCTCCTGCCGCTGAGCAAGAGAAGCAAGGACAAGACCATCGTCAATCTGGAGGATGAACTGTTCATGAAGCTCAACGAGTCCGGTCTCGGACCCATGGGTCTGGGAGGTCAGACCACCGTCCTCGGAGTGAGGATAAAGAAGGCCGGATGCCACACCGCCAGCCTTCCAGTGGCAGTCAACATCGGCTGCTGGGCCACAAGGCGCGCCACCGTCCGCATCTACAGCGACGGAAGGGCACCCGAGTTCACGCAGGAGGGATTCTGATGGATCACCTTACGCTTCCGCTTAATGAGAGAGACGTCAAGAAGCTGAAGATGGGACAGGTCCTGAGCGTCAGCGGTCCGATGGTCACGGGACGCGACGAGCTCCACATCCGCGCCCTCGAGAGGGCGAAGGAAGGCGGGGAGATACCCAAGGCACTCACAGGCGCAACCCTGTACCACTGCGGCCCCATAATGCAGAAGGTGGACGGCGGATGGGTCGTCCTCGCCGCAGGTCCCACGACAAGTGCCAGGATGAACAAGTTGGAGCCGGAGTTCATCAGGAAGTTCAGAATCCGCGCGATCATCGGGAAAGGCGGCATGTCCGCCGAGGTCGCTCAGGCGATGAAGGATGTCGGTTGTGTATATCTCGCGGCTACCGGAGGCACCGCCGTCACCCTCGCCGACGAACTGAGATGCGTCGGAGTCGAATGGGAGGATCTCGGCATGGCCGAAGCGATGTGGCTGTTCGAGGCCAACAACTTCGGTCCTCTCGTCGTAGCCATAGATGCGAAAGGCAACAGCATCTACGATAAGGTAGCAGAGAACCTGAAGAGATGATCACTCCTCGTCCATCTCTTCCATGTCGTCGAGAATCCAGTCCTTACCGGACTTCTTCTGCTTGATCCTCCTCCACTGGTATGCGATGGAGATCAGGATGATCAGTCCGCAGACGACCCCTCCGATTATCGTCAGGAAGTGCGACAGGTCCTGACCGAAGAAGTCGTTCTCGACCTTCAGGGTCATGGTAACTTCTTTTGCGGTTGTGCTGCCTTCGATAACTTTCACATCGATTGGTTCGCATGAATAGTTACCACGTGAGAATGTGACGGTGTAATCGCCTGTTGGAAGTGTTACGGAGTAGTTACCGTTGCGGTCGGTAGTGGTGTCGCGGACAAACTCATTGTTTTTGTAGAATCTGACCAGTACGTCATTGAGGTCGCTGGAGTTGGATCCGATGAGTCCTGAGACGTGACCCCTTACGGTACCTTCTGCACCGATCTTCGTGAGTGCAATCTTGTATCCGGTTTCCGTACCGTATTTGCTCAGATCGAATTGGGTTTCGGTATCCCAATCTGCCCACGGATCATCATGTTTGATCATATATGCCTTGTAGTCTCCGACAGAAGTGGGATCGGTCCAACCTTCTTCGGGTGTTATTGTCACACCTTGTGGTTTGATCGTAGGCGGAACGGAATCGATCTTGTAGCTGTTGAATACGTAGATGTAGTACTCCACTTCGTTGCTGATGATTTGAGGTACGTCAATGCTGAAGACGTATTCGGTCTCTTTTGTGGTTTCGTTGTATTGGGGAACCACATTGGCGGTGAGCATCTGGTTTTTATTTACGTTGAGGTAGAGGTATTTCGGATTCTCCGGATCGGTCAGATCGGTGTAAACAACAAACACATAAACCTGTGGAAAACTGGTATCATCGGGGTTGTATCCGCCTATCATTCCGTAGAGGGTGACATCTTCAGTACCGACATAGTCCGATGGTACGAACGGTGTCGCTTCAGAGCTGTCGCAGACTGCTACGGGTATTGCCGAGAAGAGGGTCAACACCGCGAGAACGGACGCCAATACCGCAACGTACCTCATAACCGTGAATTCTTTCGTGCGCATATAAGGATTGTTGGCTTAATGAATGGAAGTGGGATGGTATGAATACAAAGTTTACAAATAAATCATGCAGAGAAAATGGTAGATTCCGTAATCCTTAATATGAGTGCAAACCTTATACCCACAGATTCGAAAAATGATTGAGCGCTCTGATACGGTATACTCTAAGGATGAGGTCATGGGGATGATGCAGCCCCTTGTCTCGACATGGTTCAACGAGAGGTTCGACGGCCTTACGGAACCGCAGGCTAAGGCCATCCCCGTCATCCACCGCAGGGAGAATGTACTGGTATCATCGCCCACGGGATCCGGTAAGACCCTGACCGCATTCATGAGCATCATCAACGAGTTCACCAAGTACGCCACCGAGGGCACTTTAGAGGAGCGCGTCTACTGCATCTACATCTCTCCGCTGAAGGCGTTGGCAAACGACGTCAACCGCAACCTGAACACACCGCTTGCCGAGATGAGGGAGGTCGCCGCAAGGCACGGCATGACCGTACCGGACATAAGGGTGGGCGTGAGGTCCGGAGATACCTCTCAGTACGAGAGGCAGAAGATGGTCAAGCATCCTCCGCACATCCTTATCACCACCCCCGAATCATTGGCGCTGATATTGGAGGCGCCGAAGTTCAAGGAGAAGCTTGCGAACATCGAATGGCTGATCCTCGACGAGATCCACGACATATGCGATTCCAAGAGGGGAGCCTTCCTCTCGCTTACGATAGAGCGCCTGCAGCAGCATTGTGCCAGACAGTTCTCGAGGATAGGTC
>JAFPVN010000266.1 GCA_017395275.1 Candidatus Methanomethylophilaceae archaeon
CTCCTATGTGACGATAACCGGCGGATCCGTCGGAGGCAACGCGTTCGCGGGAGGTCTCGGAACCTCCAGAGTGGTATCCGTCAAGGGCAAGAGATATCTCACCATGTCCGGCGGAGCCGTCTTGGGTTCGATCTATGCCGGAAGCAGTCTGGGAGACGACGCCTCGTCCGAGAGCGCCATAGACGCCGAGGCCGCCGAAGCCGGTTCGTCCGCATACTTGATCATATCCGCAGGGGATATCGGCGGATCGGTCTACGGAGGCGGTTACAAGGGTAAGACCACGGGAACCACGTTCCTGTACATCGGATACTCGGCCGTCGGCATCAAGTCGTTCGGGAACACGATCTCCATCGGGAACTCTGTTTACGGAGGAGGCGATGTCGGAGAGCTCGCGCCCGGACAGCCGATGTTCGTCGACACCATGGTCTACGGCGGGTCGCAGGTCTACGTGAACGGATACGACAACACGTTCAACTTCGTCGGTACCTTCTCGGCTGCAGGAAACTCCTGTCTTACCGCCGGCGATACATCGGTGCTCATCGAGGACCTTTCCATAGACAACGAGATCGAGTCCGTGCACCGCGCGGACACTGTCACCATCCAGTCATCCAAACTCAAATTCATCGGTAAGATCAACGGTACCGGTGACAACACCAGATATTCATTCTACGATGTGGGATCCCTCAACCTCAAGGCCGGTTCCACCATCTATCTGTACGCTCCCATGGACGAGATCGGGGAGTACTGCAGTCTGAACGCCAGCGGCGGATACACCAAGGTCTCCGGACCCATGAACATGATCTACATCTGCAACGGTACCATGTTCGAGGTCAAGAGGACCGTGGCCGGCAATGTCGTGTACGGGAACGTGAAGGGTTATACCACCCTCACCATCAGGACCGTCGAGAACTACTACGGAGCCCTCACCCTCGGAGCGAAGGGATCGCCCGGAGGATTCGTCATCGAGTACGACGGAACGTACAGGGAAGCGGACACCACCGAGTTCGACAACTGTATGTGCTGGTACATCGCAGGTTCGCTGCAGACCGTCACATCCTCGACGCTCATCTACGACAGCGAATCGAGCGCAAGCACAGTAATCAGCGAGGGACACTACATCACAATCCCGACCATGTCGGCATCCACCTTCATCAGGTACTCCGGAGGATACTTCGCATCCGATGACGGATACTCCCTCGTCAACCCGTTCGCGGAGCCGCCCGAGCAGATCACCGAAGGCAAGTACGCCATCTTGCTCGGTACCAACACTCAGTCCCGCGCCTTCACACTCACACTCGACGGAGCGAGAGGAATGTACCTCCGTACCTTCGGCGCGACAGACAACGTCGTGCCCTTCGACAACAGGCCGAACCAGCCCGTGATGGAGATCACCGCGTACGGACTCAACGACAACAGGAACGGCTACCTCGGATACGGTATCATCTATCTGCAGGAGGTCGTGAGGGTCCAGTACGTGGACGAGCACGGCGACCCCGCCGAGGCTTTCATCGTCCAGAACAGGATCGAGGTCCGCGTGGACCTCTTCTGCGAGGGTTCGGCATCCACCATAGACGATTACGATGCCACCATCCAGACCATCAGGGGAGAGGGATACGCCGACATCATCCTGCCCTCCAGGCTCAGCGACCACACCGTCCGCCTGGTGAGCGCGAGCATGGGCGAGATCAACTACCCGCTGACCGTCGCCGACGTCAAGAACAACGGAGGGACCACCGGATGGAACTACCCGCTCACCTCCTTCCCAGTGGACGACGGATTCGCGGGACCGAGAGAGATACAGTCGCTCACCGGAGCGTTCGTCGCCACCCTGAGGATATCGGTCACCGACTTTGATGCCAAGGGTACCGAGCACGCCGACCTGGTGTTCGAGGTCCTCAAGCCCAACGGGGACCCGCTGGACGAGGAGAAGAGGTTCTTCACGGTGCACCTGGACGTGAAGAAGCACCCGCCGGTCTTGGTGACATTCGTCATCACCGAAGGCGTCGAGAGGGAGTACTCCTTCGACTACGGTATCACCATCACCGAGGCCGACTGTCCGAACACCATGGAGCACTTCGTCGGATGGTATTCCGATGAGTTCTACATCAACCAGTTCAACTTCAACACCCCGCTCGTCACCGACATGACCCTCCACGCGAGGTACATGTACACCGTGACATTCGACTACGGCAACGGAACGACGTCGACGATGCACGTGGACATAAGGGACGGAGGAACACCCATCTACGCGCCCGACAAGCCCGTCAGGCGCGGATACACCTTCGACGGATGGTACAGGGAGATCGAGTACAGCAACATCTGGACCTTCGCGGACCCAGACCATCCAGAGGCCGCGGCGGACCTCGTCGACAGGGACATGATCCTCTACGCCAAGTGGACGGGAGACCC
>JAFPVN010000267.1 GCA_017395275.1 Candidatus Methanomethylophilaceae archaeon
CTGAAATTCTCGGCCGCGTGTAGGTAGGATTGTACTACTACATTTTTCTTTAAATACCGATCCTGCCGAGTTTATATAGTCTTTATATATCGACGGCTTTATATAATATACCTACAATATAGGTATATGCCCGAAGTGTTCTATGTGCAGCGCGGAAAGAAGAAGTATGCATACACGAGCACGTCCGTATACGAGCCAGGAAGCAAGTATCCGAAGACCATCAACGAATATCTCGGAGTACTAGATGAGAATACCGGAAAGATAATTCCGAAGAAAAAGAGGTCTGTGGACGATAATTTATTCGATAGCGACAGCATCTCCGGCAAGAGATTGGGCGGATCATGGTTCCTTCTGAACCTTGCCGAACAGATAGGACTGAGGGAAGACCTGTTCAGATCCTTCGGCGGGGAAGGCGATACCGTACTGGCCTGTGCGATAGCACAGGCACTTTCCGGAGGGCCGTTCACGGATGTGGAGGACACCATGAACGGATGCATGGTCAGGGAGCTCATGGGCATAAGGAAGAGCTTCACATCCCCCAGACTGAGCGAGAAGACCAGCATGCTGGGTTCCGCATTCCACAACATGGAGGACCTTTTCGAGAGGCGTCTGGCCAGGGCGGGGGATTCACTGAGTTACGATCTCACTTCCGTTTCTACGCACAGCAGCATAGGCGGATGGGGAGAATGGGGATACAACCGTGACGGGGAATCGCTGAAACAGATGAACGTCGGACTGATCACGGACAAGAAGGGCGTGCCAGCGATGTTCGAGCTGTATCCCGGTTCAGTATCCGACGTATCCACTCTGGAACGTACCGTGGATCGCGTGAAGGAGATGGGTAAAGGCGATTGTGTGATGGTGATGGACCGCATATTCGGTTCCGCAAGCAATCTGGAGTATATGATCGCCAACGGCTATTCCTTCGTCATGCCGGGGAAGAAGGGTACGAAGTGCGTTAAATCATTGATATCGAAGCTGGTGAAGAGGAGACACGACGCCGATCTCTGGAGGATGCACGACGGTACGGTGTACACCGTCCTGGAGGCGGAGGTTGCCATCGTCCCCAAGAAGAAACCGTCCGACGAGGATGAGGATTCCAACGATACGAGGGAATACGAGCTGGTGCTGGACGACGACGAACGCTTCAATGATGTGCCCAAGAATATGCGGATGAAGGCATACGCATGCCACGATTCGAAGAAATCCGCCGAGGACCTCAATACCCTGATGGCGGCCCTTCACGGTATAGAGCAGAAGCTGGCGAAGATGGACCCTTATGCCGCTATCAACGGACTTAAGAAGGTCGCGGGAGGGTATGCGAAGTATTTCGACCTGTCAGTCACCGGTGGGAAATTGAACATCGAACGCAGGAACAACGCCATGTCGTTCGCGTACAACAGGGGAGGGACGTTCGTCATGTTCTCCAACGGTCTGGATTCGTGGGATGATATGATGTCATGCTACGACTGCAGGACCTATGTGGAACAGGCGTTCGATGCATTGAAGAACGAACTTGACGGCGGAAGGTGGAGGGTATCCGACCCGGAGACGGCCAGGGGCCGTCTCGTTATCAAGTTCGTAGCACTGATACTGTGGTGTACGATAGCGGCGGAACTGAGGAAGGAGAAGAAACCGGAACCCGTCAGGACGGTACTGCAGTCATTGGACAACATCCTCGCGGTGGGTACGAAGGACAGATGGCGCGTACTGGAGATCACCAAGAAGAACCGCACGGTGATGTCCTCGTTCGGAATCAGGGTACCGGGCAAGTTCGTGGAGATATCGGATAAGATGTACATCCCCGAATCCGTTATACGCGAAGCGTTCGGGGATTCGGACTGACATACCTACAAACGCCGAGGATTTCAGTCAGGATGTCCGTCGCAGTGATGACCGCGAACCTGCAGGCCCTGGGGCAGAGGGTCTTGAACAGTCCCTTCTCCCTGGCGATCTTGGCCTCTTCCGGTTTCCTTAGGTCATAACCCATTATCGCGGGACAGGTCACTCCGCCGAACTCTTCCTGGAACCTCTGGTAGAACTCCGCCCTCTTGGCCATGCAGATTCCCTTAGTGGCCATGTCGTTGGGTTCCGAGTTGCCGTATCTGTACCCTATGGCGATCAGCGCGCCGGCCACCGCCCCGCACATCGATCCCTGCCCCGCTCCGACTCCGAGGCAGGAAGCCAGCTTCAGACCCTGCTCCTCGGTGAGCCCTATCTCGGGAGCGAGGTCCGCAAGGACCTGCATCGAGCAATCGAAACCGCAATCGAAACCTTCTCCAAACTGTTCTTCCGTCCTCATATTGTCACCTTCATTCGGGGGGATATCCTCGCGCGGATCTCGTCGCAGTACCGTGTCGCCAGATCGAGGTCGGTGAAATGATAGAACATCAGGCTGCCGTTGGTGTACAGCGTGACCTTGACGTCGTTGTACGTGAACTCTATCATGTCGTCGGACGAGCGCAGGACCGCATCGCCCAGTATCTTCTTGGCGTCATCCATCGCGAATACCGGTTTCACCGAGGGCGTCAGCATCATGGACTGGCCCCCGCATAGCATTGTTGTGAAGTAACGTACGGCCGTCTGTGTTCACCTCCCCGGTATATTGTCCGTGTATTCACTATAAAATATAATATTATATTCTGGAGTCGACCCCCGGATATGGACGTTCTGTTATCGCCGATTCCCTTGACAGGGGTTACTGTTCCTTCAGATTCCTCACCGGATAGTCCAGATGCTTCAGCATCGCCCACATGACGGCGAACACTATGCAGCAGACCAGCAGCACCGCCGATATGCCGCAGATGAACATGTCGCTGGGGAA
>JAFPVN010000268.1 GCA_017395275.1 Candidatus Methanomethylophilaceae archaeon
TACTCGAATATCCCGCTCATCTTTCCTGGAAGGAGATGCTTGTCTATTCCATATAGATAATAGAGCCCAGCCAATGACGCCCAGCAGATGTACATCGTCGTGGTGGCATGGGTCTTGGTCCAGTCCATTATCCTGCACATCTCGTCCCAATAGTCCACCTGCGAGAAGTCCTTGTCCTCCAGGGGCGCACCTGTTATGATCATGCCGTCGAAGTTCTCGTTCTCGATATCGGAGAACCTCTCATAGAATCTGGAAAGATAATCGCGAGAGGTATTCTTGGACTCGTGCGTCGCCGGGATCACCAGCGTGACATCTATCTGAAGGGGCGTGTTGCTCAGAAGCCTCATGAGCTGTATCTCCGTCTCTATCTTAGTCGGCATGAGATTCAGTATTGCTATCCTGAGCGGCCTTATGTCCTGCGTCTGGGCCCTCTCCTCGCTCATGACGAATATGTTCTCGTCCTCGAGAACCTTCATGGCGGGAAGTCCGTCCGGTATGTTTATCGGCATTCTGCTCCTCGCGGTAACATGCGATGTAGGATATAAATCAATTACCTATCATTTTAATAGGTTTTATAGGGGCCCTAGCCGCCAACCTGTCATCGAACCTGCCTCCGGATTCGCTCGAAAGATTGCTGCCTTTTATATTTACTTATTTCATATATGATAATAGTAAAATAATAAATGCGCTATCACACCATCATGAAAAGAATAGAACAGGGCGGAAGCCGCTCGATAGAGACCATGCTGATACACGGAGGAAACCAGATCGACGAGAGAACGGGAGCCGTCAACGTGCCTATCTACCAGACGTCCACATACATGCAAAACGGGCTGGGACGCAACAGGGGGTTCGAGTATTCCCGCACAGGCAATCCCACGAGGAAAGTCCTGGAGGACCTCATTGCGGAGCTGGAAGGAGGCGTGGCAGGATTCGCATTCGCTTCCGGCATGGCAGCGATAACGACCGTGCTGTCGCTGTTCAGGTCCGGAGACAGGATACTGATATCCAGGAACGTCTACGGCGGGACCTACCGCGTCCTGGACAAAGTGTTCAGCAGCTTCGGGATAAGATACTCCATCCTCGATTCGGAGGACCCGGAGTCGCTGGAGAGGTCCATTGGCGACGACGTCAAGGCCATTCTGCTGGAGAGCCCGGCGAACCCGCTCATGTCAGTGACGGACATCAGAGCGTTCTCCGAGGTCGCGCACAGGCACGGAGTCAAGGTCATCGTGGACAACACCTTCATGACCCCGTACCTCCAGCGCCCTCTGGAGCTCGGGGCGGACATCGTCGTGCACAGCGGGACCAAATACTTGGGAGGCCACAGCGACCTGGTCGCCGGGTTGGCCATCGTCAACGACGCTGAGACCGCAGAGAGGATGGCGTTCCTCCAGAACGCGACCGGCGGAATCCTGCAGCCCTTCGACTCCTTCCTGCTCATACGCGGGATCAAGACCCTCTCTGTGAGGATGGATAGACACGTCCAGAACGCGGAGGCGATCGCCAGATATCTGCAGTCCAGCGAGGACGTCTCCCGGATCCACTACCCGGGGATAGAATCCGACCCAGGATACGCCGTGAACTCAAGACAGGCCAAGAACGGAGGGGCCATGATCTCTTTTGAGCTCACCGAGAACCACAACCTGAACAGGTTCTTCGAATCCCTGGAGCTCGTCTCTCTAGCGGAGAGCCTCGGAGGCGTGGAGTCACTGGTATGCCACCCGTCCTCCATGACCCATGCGTCCATTCCGGAGGACATCAGGAAGGCCGTAGGGATAAGCGAGCGCCTCATACGCCTGTCGCCCGGGATCGAGAGCGTCGACGACATAATCGCCGACCTCGATAACGCCATGAAGAGGTCCAGGACATGACCCTGTACTCATCTGTGGGCGAAATGATCGGGGAGACCCCCCTGCTGGAGCTCAGGAACATGGGATATCCCGAAGGAGTCAGGGTCTTCGCCAAGCTGGAGCTGTCGAATCCGGCCGGGAGCGTGAAGGACCGCGTCGGAGAATACATGATCAGGGACGCCGAGGA
>JAFPVN010000019.1 GCA_017395275.1 Candidatus Methanomethylophilaceae archaeon
ATGGGCGCCCGTGGTGTACCAGATACAGTACAGGTACACCCCCGACTACCAGTACAGCACCGTGAACGTCGACTACGGCAGCACCGCGTTCATCCCGATCCTCGACAGGGCGGGATACACCTTCAGGGGATGGAGCATAACCGGTGCGGGATTGGAGGCCGAGTACAGCAGGGACGGGCAGCAGTGGTACAAGCTGGGATCCTCCCTCATCGACGGTACGTACTTCCGCAACATGTCCAGCGAGACCGGCGGAATAGTCACCATGGACGCCGAGTGGAACTCCATCGAGTACAGGCTGTCGTACAACACCAACGGAGGTACCGGGGTTGCGCCCGTGGACACCAACGTGTACAAGGTGGGCGACCCTGTCGTGATGAAGGACTACAAGGAGCTCATCGGAACCAACGGAAGCAAGATCATCATCGGATGGTCGCTGGAGATCAACGGATCCGCCGTGAACGTCAACGAGTTCACGCAGGGACTCTGTACCATGGCCGACGCCACCAACACCGTGAACTTCTACGGCGTATGGGTGAACGACATGTGCACCGTCGTGGTGAACCTGGAGGGCTCCAAGGCGAGCGCCATCCCCGCCGGATGGGTGCTGAACGCCGACGGAACTTACGAGATGCTCGTAGCATACGGCACGTCCACCAAGGAGGCCCTGACCGATTGGGACGACGTGAACATCACCAAGGACGGATACAACTTCTCCGGCTGGGAGTATGATACTTCGACTGTGATGTCCACCGTCACCGCCTATCCGACCTTCGACAAGGTCCAGATGAGCGTCGTGTACATCTTCGGCGGAGTGATCGCCGTGTTCGCCGCGGCCGCGATCTTCTTCACCTTCAGGCGCTGAAACCATAAATGTGCCGGGATTGCCGCAAGGCAGTCCCCGGCACCTTTTCTGTAATAATCGTTATATGAACAGAAAGCATCCGATCGGCATGCTTGGCCGCCTAGGCAGGACGGATGGCCGTTCCCGCTTCAGGAAACGCCCCGTAATCCTCACATCGGTGCTTACCCTTTCCCTGGTATGCATCGCCGTCCTTATCGCCTCAGACGGCTCGGAAGCGGCCGCGAACGGGGTCTGCGGCGAGAACGCATCATGGTTGTACGAGAACGGTACCCTCACCATATCGGGACTCGGTCCGATGGACGACTACAGCTCCGAATCGGACATCACGCCGTGGAACGAATACAGGGACTCGATCGTCTCAGTCGTGATAAACGACGGCGTCACCTCCGTGGGTGACTACTCCTTCTACGGTTACACCGCGCTGTACTCCGTATCCCTGCCCGACAGCATGGTATCCGCGGGGCTGTCCCCCTTCGACGGATGCACCAATCTGACGGAGCTCACCCTGCCGGTGAGCCTAGATCCCGTGACCTCCAACGACGCCCCCGCCTTCGCGGGATGCACCAACATACAGAGTGTCGGTTTCACCAGGGGCACGGGCATCTCCCACAACTATACCGTCGACGGATCTGGCACATACTGCGTAAAGACCCCGTGGTACCTCAGCAGATCCAAACTCACATCCGTGACCCTTCCCGGGGACATCACCTCCGTGGGTGACTACATGTTCTTCGGATGCGACCGCATCGCATCGGTGACCATCCCCGATACCGTCACCTACATCGGTATCGGCGCGTTCTCCAACTGCACCGGGCTCAGGGCGCTGACGCTCCCCGCGAGCGTCGATGCCGTATCGTCCAACGATGCTCCCGCCTTCAAGGAATGCCATTCCATTGAGACCATCGGTTTCACCAAGGGCGACGGTTCGTGGTTCCCCTATGCGGCAGGTCCCGTCGGCACCCAGTCCCATTTCCATTTCACCCCGTGGTATTACAGCAGGAACGTCCTTACCGACGCGGACTTCGAATCCGGCATAACATCTATCGGCGACTTCGCCTTCCAGGACTGCACAGCATTGGAATCCGTCTTCTTCCCCAACAGCCTCACCGTCATCGGCGTGAGCTCGTTCGATGGCTGCACGTCGCTGACTGACGTCAGGATCCCCGACGGAGTCGCCAGCATCGGCGGGTCGGCCTTCAGGGGATGCACGGGCATGGACTTCCTGTCGCTGCCGATAAGCCTGAACGCGGTCTCCTCCAACGCCTATCCGGCGTTCGAGGGCTGCGTGTACATCAGCGCCATGGCCTTCACCATGGGAACGGGCTCATGGCACGCCTACAGCCAGTCCAGCTCGCTGTCCGGCGACGACTGCTACCTCTACACCCCGTGGTACCTCAGCAAGGGGTCCCTCGGCACCCTGACCATAGATTACGGCGTCACCGACGTCTCCGAATGGCAGTTCAACGGATTCACCGCACTCATCACGGTCAATCTCCCGGACAGCGTCACGTCGCTCGCAGGCAACGCCTTCAGCGAATGCGTGTCTCTGACCGACATCCCCCTCCCCAATCATCTCGTCTCCATAGGGCCATCCTGCTTCGACGGATGCAGGTCCCTCCGCAACGTGATCCTTCCGGATACGCTCACCACCATCGGGGACTTCGCGTTCCGCGGATGCGTCGCCATGGATTCCATCACATTACCGGATACCATGACGCTGATCGGTCAGAACGCCTTCCGCGACTGTTCGATATCCGTCATAGACATCCCTGATACGCTGTCCTCGGTGGGCGACAACGCCTTCGCCGGCTGTCCACTCAGGGACGTCGACACGGGCGACGGCATCGTCTCCATGTCCCCGTTCAAGTTCACCCCCGCCCTGGCGTCCATAAGGCTGGGGACGTCGCTGACATCCATAGGCAACAACCAGTTCACCGGATGCCTGCTGCTTACCAGCATCGAGATACCCGCGTCTGTCACCTCGGTCGGCCACGACGCCTTCAAGGGATGCACCTCGCTCACCAGCATATACGTCGACGGCGCGAATCCGGAGTACGCATCCGAGGAGGGGGTGCTGTTCGACAAGGGGAAGACCAGGGTGATCTGCTACCCGTTCGCCAAGCAGAACACCTCCTATGTGATGCCAGAGACGGTCACCGAGTTCTCCGACGACGCCTTCGTCAGCGGATATCTGATCGACATCACCATCGGAAAGAACATGTCGAGGGGATTCACCGTCACCCTGAAGAACGGCACCGTGACGATAACCGACAGGGATGCCTCGGTGCTCTCCGGCGCTCCCCACCGCATTGCCCTTGAGAGGAACGGCGCTGAAGTGCCAGATACCGTGAAGGAGCTTGCAGGGGTGTTCGACGTATACCAATTCACCATAGAGGGCGCCGACCTCCTGGAGGACGGTGCGGACATATCCATCAAGATAGATTCCAGATCCAAATCCCGTTCGGTATACAGGCTGTACGAGAGCGGGAACTACACCATGATACAGTCCGAGAACGACTACGAGACCGACGGCACCACATATTCGTTCAAACTGACGCAGTCCGCCTACTTCTCCATAATGGCCCAGAACGCCGGGAGCACCTACCAGACCGTGATCTTCATAGTGATGGTTGTACTTGGTACCGCCGCGGGCGGATACTACATATACAGACAGAGGAAGGTGGGCGATGGCCAGTAAGTTCGGCGTCTACAAGGAGATGTTCGCCTTCTCCGAGGCCGTCAAGCTCAGGTACCGCACCGACCTGATCATGAAGGTGCCGCTGACCGTGATGATCGTGCTGATGCCCCTGATAGTGTATCTGGCGATCATGTCCATTTCCAACATGGGCGGGCAGTACGACATCATCAACGACTTCGACAACGCGGTCGTGATCGTCATGATGATGATACAGTATCTGGTCATCGCGCTGGTCCTGTACAAGCTCTACGCGAGGCTGCAGGACCATTCCAGGCGCGATTCCAGATGGAGGTCCTCCCTAATCGGATACATGAGGGAGAGGGATGCCCCGGTCGAGGAGCTGGAAGCTCTGCACAAAAAGATACAGTGGCGCGAGCGCTTCCCCGCAAGGGTGCCCGTGCTTATCGTGATGGGGATACTGTACTTCATCACGGCGTTCTTCTTCATCATCTACATCCCGGACATGGAGGCCACGGATTACACCTCCGTCAACAAGATCACGGCATGGGTGACCGAGAACATCATCGACCGCACCATCCAGTTCGGTTCCGGCGGCAGCCTCGAGACGCGCGTGTTCTCCGCCGTCCAGCAGATAGAGCTCGCGTTGATCCTCGTGCTGTTCCTGATGGTATTCACGCACATCGTCAGGTTCCCCGAGAACCACGAGGCCAACCAGGCGGAGTTCACAAGGCTGATGGCCGAATCCCTGCAGAGCCTGGGCATGACCGTACCGCCCATGGAGCAGTTCACTCCCAGGATAGGTCTGCTGCTTCCCGGTGAGGGATCCCCCAAGGCCCTGCGCATCGCCGCCATACCGTTCTCCGCTCTGCTATATCCCTTCTACAGCATCCTGCTGAGCGCCGGGGACATGAACGACCATCTGAAGAACCAATGGTCCTACGAGTCCGAGCTGCTGAAGTACATCTCCACCGACAGCGAGGAGGGATTCAGGGAGGGCGGATACTCGGACATGGTGGCGGAGATGAGGGCCAAGGGCAATCCCGGCGACAGGAACTGGATCGGCCGCAGCGTGAAGGACTCCATCCTCAAGGAAAACCGCATGCCGCTGATGCTGATCGTCGCGGAGATATTCCTGCTGTTCCTTTGCGCCAACTACTGTCTGAAGATACTGTCGCTGGAGTTCGAGATGATCTCCGATTATGCAAAGTACATGATCACGGTGAAGGGCGCGGTGAACATGACGCTGTCCGCTTGGATCACGATTGTGCTGGTGATCGTGGACATCTATCTGATGATCATAGCGACGGATGCCCTGCTGGGCATCGCGTCGAGGAGGCCGACGTCGTGGCGCAAGGTGGCGAGGTCGTGCATCACGTTCATGGCACCCCTGTGGGTTTCCGCATATCTGGCACATTTCAGCGGGTTCAGCCATCTGTTCGATTTCAACCCGTTCATCATCACGGGATTCCTGTACAACATCCTGCTGATGATGCTGCTGTCGGTGAGCATCAAAGCGTACTATACGCCCATAGACAAGGAGACCCCGGGCATCCTGTCGTGGCTCAGATACATCTTCTTCGGGGACCTGTGATGGCGAATCGATGCACTCTACGCCTGTCATCAGAAGTGTTCAGGATCGATCCCTCAGAACGATGTATGATTCCCAGGATGTTCTCCGGAACGCACAAATCGCGATAACTTCTAAAAACATACTTGTTAGGACCGAATTTGATACATTTTGTATCATAATTCGATATTAGCTATCGAAATCGACATAGTTAATACGAACTGATGCGGGAACGAGTTTTCATATACGAACCCGTCATCGGATCTAAGCCCATCAGGAACACTCGCTGGATCATCCCCTTGATGCCTCGATGTATCGGCAATATCGGTGAGTCCTGCCCGGAAGCCTTCCAGTCCATAGACGCTCAGACTGATAATTTTACTGCAGCCCTGTCGTATAATGAAAGAAAAGGAAATCGTTTGGTCCCCGGGTCACCCCCGGGGACATTGGTTTCACGCCTTCCTGTGCCAGTGCTCGTAGATCATGTAGGCGGCTATGATCACGATCATCAGGATGATCAGCAGGATCAGCGGGTCGAACTCGAAGGCACCGTTCTTTACTATCTTCAGGTTCGCCGTGACAGTGTCCGCGTACTCGGGATCGAGCACGTATCCGTCGGTGAGCACCGCCGTCGCGACGTACTTGCCGATGTCGCGGAACGCGACGGGGTTGCCGTCCATATCGGTCACCGTCGCTCCGCAGGGCGTCCTGTTGCCGTTCTCGTCCTCCAGCATCACATAGACCTTCTGCTCGGTCTTGGTGTAGATGTACTCGGTGTACGTCCAGACGACCTTGACCTTGTGCGCCGCAACGGTGAGCACGCCGTCGTGGGTGACGATCTCGTAGTTGCCGTCGACCGGTCCGTTGATGCAGGTGATCGCGTAGGTTCCCCAGCCCTGTCCGGGGACGTACGGCGTCCCGAAGATGATCTCGCACGTGAGGTCGTCCAAGGTCTCGCCGTTCACGAATCCCTCCGCCCTGAAGGTGAACTCCGGGAGCTGGTCGGTCATCAGGATCAGCTTGCCGTCCGCATAGACGTCCAGCACCGCCTTGGCTATCTGGTAGTCCACGATGGCGTAGAAGTCCTCGTGCTTGTCCCTGATCGCCTTGATGTAAAGGACGCCGTTCTTCTGGACGTCCTTGACCTGGGGCACCTCGGTGGTCCAGCCCATCATGTCGAATCCGTAGTAGACGGTGGACCCGTCGGCGTCGTCGATGACCGCCGCGTCGTGGTACAGGCCGTCGTACGTTCCCTCGTACGGGGTGAACACCAGGTTGATCTTGGCGAGCACGATCCTGTACTGCAGGTCCCTGGCATCGCCGTTGCGGGTGTCGGACCATACGTAGTTCACGTTGTCCGTCAGGGTCAGCGTCGCGACGTAGGATCCCACCTCGGTGGCCTTTCCGCCGGTGACGGTGTAGTACAGTCCGTCCTCGTAGGCGGTGAGCTCCTCTCCGGTGTAGATCATCGTTCCGAACTCTCCGGGGGCCAGGGGCAGGTCCACCATGAACGGGGTGATCGTGAAGCTGCCGGCACCCTCGAACGTGAAGGTGTAGTTGGCCGCCCTGAAGGCTCCGTTGTTCATAAGTGCCAGATCTCCGACGGAGATGTCGTTGGCGCCGATGTTGTGGGTGGCTGCGACGGCGGTTCCCGAGAAGGCCGCGGTCTCTCCGGGAGCGGTCCCGTACACGGCGTAGGTGAACTCGGGGTCGGCCTCTCCGTAGACCTTGGACATCTGGTCCGCGACCACCCTGATGGCCCTCTTCGCTATGCTGAACTGGTACTCGAGGTTGCCCGAGGATCCGGTGCTCCATGCGCAGTTGACGCTGTCGGTGAGGATCAGCGTGACCGTGTAGTCCCCGGCCTGCACCTGCGTGTTGTTCTGCACGGTGTAGTAGTTGCTCGCTGGGATGGCGTAGGTCTTCAGGCTGCCGTCGTAGACGAACTCGGTGGGATCCGCTGCGGGTGCCTGGATGGACCTCGGGAGGATCACCAGGGTCTCGACGCTGCTGTCCTTGTCGACGTTGTAGTTGGCGAGGGAGCCGTGCACGGCCTGGTAGTTGTCCACCGTGACCGTGTACGAACCGGCGGCCTTCGGGTTGACGATCTGGCTCGCGGAGTTGACATAGCGCAGGTTGGCCACGATCTCGTCTCCGGGCGCGAGTCCGGTGACCGTGTAATCCAGGTACCAGTTCTTGGTGATGTCGTAGGGGAACGGCTCGCTGGGCAGGATGACGATCTGGGCGTTGGCCTTGTTCACGGTAAGCGTACCGGTGTTCTTGGACACTTCGTAGTTGGCGGTGACGTTGTTGCCGTCGCCGTCCTGGATGATCGGGGTGAAGACGTTGGCCGTGGAACCGGCATTGGTGATGGTTCCGGTGGCGGTCGCAATCTGGGTGTGTCCGGCTGCCAGCGAACCTCCGGTGACCGTGAGCGAGGGGACGGTCAGAGGCGTTCCGTCGAAGGTCTTGGTCGCCGTGCCCGAGGTGATGGAGACGTTGAGCTTCGAGACGACCGCCGTGACCATCTGGTTGACCGTGGTGTATCCGATCAGCTGGATCCTGTAGTACACCGCCCTCTGTCCCGCGTTGATGATGGTGGGGCAGTCCTCGGTGTACGTCTGTCCGTTGAGGGAGTAGGTCACAACCGCGCCGGGCGTGGTCACGGTGACGGTCACGGTGTCGTGGGCGACGCCGTCGTATGTACCGTTGTACGCCGCCGCAGTGTACACGATCTGCGACTCGTAGATGGTCAGCTTGGCGGTCCTGGGTGAGATGGCCTCATAGTTGTTTCCGACCACGAAGCTGACAGTCGCGTTGCTGGTACCGACGACGATCCTGGTGTTGCCGTTGTAGACGGCTGTGATCTCCGAGGGGAGGTCGTGGCCAGCGTCGGTCCAGATGTGCAGGGTCTTCTGGGTTCCGTCATACTGGTACGACGTGTCGTCGAAGTGTATGTACTGGCTGTCGAAGACCGCCTTGCGGACGGTCAGCTTACCGAACACGGATTCGATGTCGTAGTTGGAGGAGACGTCGGTCTCGCCCTCGATGACCTTCGCGGTGAACGCGTTGTCCGACACTCCCGCGTTGGTCTGCGAGCCGAGGAACGCGTAGCTGAGGTTCTGACCTACCGCCAGCGTTCCGTCGACGGTGATGCCGTGGTTGGTCAGCGCCGTTCCGTCGTAGGACTTGGAGTCCGTAGCGGAGGTGACGGTTATCTCCCTCAGGGAGACGTTCGCAGTAACGCGGGTGTTGACGGTGGTGTGTCCGTATGCCTCGATCATGTACCAGAACTGCGTCTGACCCGCGACGGACACCGTGGGGCAGTCCGCAACGTAGGTCTCTCCGTCCATCGAGTAGGTGACCGTCGAATCGGGCGTGGTCACGGCGATGGCGATAGCGGGGTGCGATTCGCCGTCGTACACCGCGGAGTACACGGTGGCGGTGAATATGATGTCCGAATCGTAGATGGTCATGACCGCCTGCATCGGCGAGATGGCGTTGTAGTTGCTGCTGACGGTGAAGTTCACGGTCGCGGTGTATTCGCCGATGTCCGTACCGGTGTTGCCCGTGTAGACGGGCGTGATCTCCGCCGGAAGCGGGTGTCCGGGCTCCATCTTTATCTCGAGGGAGTGGGGCTGTCCGTCGTAGGGGACCATGGTGTCCACGAAGTGTATGTACGACGCGTTGAACGTCGCCTTCGTGACGGTCAGGGTACCGATGTTCTTCTTCACCTCGTAGTTGGCGGTGACGTTGTTGTCGCCGGCGTCCAATACGTACACGTTGAACGCGTTCTGCGTGGTTCCGACGTTGGTTATGGAACCGGTGGCGGTACCGCTGAGGTGGTGTCCCGTAGCGAGGGTGCCTCCGTCCAGGGAGAGGTCGGGTGCGGTGAAGGCCGTACCGTCGTATGCCCTGGAAGCGGTGGCGGAGGATACCGATATGGTGATCTTGGTCACGCTGTAGTTCCTGGTGTCTGTGACATCCACGTAACCTAAGGCGGATATCTTGAAGTACACAGCGCCGGCACCTGCATCGGTGACGGTGGGGCAGTCCGGGACGAACGTTCCGCTGGGCGTGGTCGAATAGGTGATCACGGCACCGGTGGCGGGCGTCGTCACGGACACGGACACCATCGGGTGGGCGGTGCCGTCGTAGGTGCCGCCGTATCCCGTGGCAGTGTACCGCAACGGAAGCACGTAGATCTCCAGCTTCGCGCTGAATCCGGTGATGGGTTCGTAGTTGCTTCCGACGTTGAAGGTGACCGTCGCGTTGCTCGTACCCACCGCGGTCCTGGTGTTGTTCTGGTATACCGGCTCGATCTCCGCGGGGAGATCGTGTCCGGCATCGGTGGTCACCAGGATGGACCTCTCGGTGTTGTCGAACTGATAGCTCGCCGATGTGAAGTGTATGTACGACCTGTCGAACGTCGCCTTGGCGATTGTGATCGTCGCGCTTCCGGGGACGGACGCGTTGTAGTTTTCGGTCTCCAGGGACTTGAACTGCACGCTGTAGGTTCCAGCGTTGACAGCGGAGGGCACGTCGGTGGTGAACTCGCCGCCTCCGAGGCTGTAGAGCACGGTCACCTGCGTCGTGGATGACGTCACGGAGATCAGGTCCTGCGCCGACGCGTTGTAGGTCAGCGAGTCGGTGGTCGCGGTCAGCACCGGCGTCCCCTTCTTGATGATAACCGGCGTGAATCCGGTGGCCTCGAGGTGGTTGGAGTCGGGCGTGATCTTCCAGTACACCGTGTACGAACCCGCGTTGGTCCTGGTGGGGATGTCTGCGGCGTAGTCGCCCTCGGTGAGGCTGTACCCGATCGTACCGCCGGTGACGGAGGTCTCGGCGACCAGCGCCTGGGCGCTCTCGTTGTAGGTGAGGTTGTTCGCAGTGATGACTGCGGATGCCAGAACCTTGCTGATGGTGTACGGGATGGTGACGTACTCGTTGTCGCTGGTCTTCCACTTGTAGTTGACCGGGTTGGTGAGCACGAGCCTCACGGTGTAGTCGCCGGCGTCGGTCCCTCCGGGGTTGCTGTCCACTGCATAGAGCGCGGACTCCGGCACCTCTGGCACATACTTGCTTCCGGTGTAGTCCGCTCCGGAGATCACGGGTGCGTCGATGATGATGATTCCGATAGCCACCTCGATGGTCCTGTCCTCGCCCGTGTGGTTGGGCGCGGTGATCCTGATGTAGTAGGTTCCGGAGTCGTCAGAGGTGGTGACGGTGATCATCTCGTCCGTCCAGTTCTCGCCGTCAGCGCTGAACAGCCATGTCAGAGGCTGGTCGTTGACGGTCGTGGCCGAATAGTTGGAGATGATGGCATGCGCGTTGCCGTCGTACATTCCGCTGTAGACCGTGTACTTGATGTTCTCGATCGCATGGGGGTGGACGGTGAGCGTTCCGGGAACGGCCGCGATCTGGTAGTTGTCGGGGTCGGTGTGGGAGTTGAGCACATAGGTGAACACATTGTTCGCCGATCCCGCATCGGTGAGGGTACCGGTGATGCTGACGCTTTCGAACCCTTCTACACCTTGCCTGGCGAATCCGCCCTCCTCGATCCTGTAAGCGTTGGCCGTCAGCGCGGTACCGTCGTAGACCTTCTCCGCATCCGCGGACTTGATCAGGACGTACTGCTTGGTGATGTTACCCGTCGAGGTGGGCTGCGCCGAGAGCACGTAGTCGTGATAGGTATCCACAGCAACTCCCGCGATCGCGAATCCGGATCCGATGACGGTCTTGTTCAGTCCGGCATCGGGCGAATCGAACACAGCGGATGCGCTTCCGGCGGATACCTGTACGTCGTCCGTTCCGCACCTTCCGACGATCTCGTAACCGGTGATCGTGGCTGCGGCGCTTCCGTCGTAGGTCTTGTCCGCTACCGTGAAGGTTATGGTCACGGGCTTCGCGACGATGGTGAACTGCGTGGTGGTCACCGCGGGCATCCTGTAGTTGGCGTTGGACAGCGCCGAGGCGGTCGCGGTGTAGGTGCCGGTGTGCAGCTGCTGACCGGTGACCGTCACGTTGCAGACGTCCCCTGCGCATACGCCGACCGCCTGTGCGGCGGGTGCCTGGGCGCTTCCGCTGTAGGTGAGCTGGGTGACTGGCCAGGATATGGACGTGAGCTGCTTCTGCTCGATGACCATCGTGACGCTTCCTGCCATGGCCACCTTGGTGTCCTTGGCGTAGTAGTAGTACAGATACGAACCGGCGTCCTTCCTGTTATCAGGGGTCGCGGTTCCGGTGGTGTAGTTGCCGTCGTTCAGCTCCGTGAAGGAGAAGTACATGGTGGCTCCGGATCCGTGGACCGAGGGCGCATGGTTGGTCGCATCGTAGACGCAGCTGTTGGGAATCACATAGAGCCAGACAGCGTAGAGCGACATGTCGTTACCGTCCTCGGAGATGTTCAGGACTACTTCCTTATCATTGTATCCGACGCCTCCGGCGGCGGTGTTGGACCATCCCATGAACCTCGCCCCCTCCAGGGAGAATCCGTTGGCGGTGAGCGCTCCGGACGTGTCGTATACCATG
>JAFPVN010000269.1 GCA_017395275.1 Candidatus Methanomethylophilaceae archaeon
CCGTCGGAGGGGTTGTTGGTGAAATCGAAAACGGGGTCGACGGTCACCGTCAGAGGAACCTCTGCGGTCATGGTCTGACCGTCGGGAAAGGTCGCGGTGACCTCGATCTCCAGCTGGCGGATCTCCGTGGCTTCCGCCGGTGAAGGAGTATAGGTCACGGCCCCGTCGGAAGAGAAGGAGAACTCCGCATCCCCGGGATCGGCGATACCATAAGAGAGGACGGCACCGTTGTTGGCGGATGCCGTCACGGAGAATTCCGATACCGTTCCTGAAACGGCCCAGAAGTCCTCAGAAGAGGCCTCCAGAGTGTTCTCCGACCACTGCGCTGAAGCAGTCGCGGTTTTGCTGGACGGCACGTTCACCGTGTCGCCAGGCTGGTAGATCGCCCCTTTTACATCCCATCCCGTGAACGAGTAACCCTCCCTGAAGAACCCGTTGGCAGCGAGTTCCACGGGCGTACCGCCCTTGGTCGAATTGGTGACCACGGAATCCTCCATGCTCCCCGTTCCTCCGTTTGGATCGTAGGTCACGATGTGGTCGTACGTCTTCGGTGCCCCGTCGTAATCGCCGGTGAAGAACATCGGCACACCTGAGAGCATCAAAACCGCCGAAACGACAAGTACGGCCATCGCAACCCTGCTCCCCATCGGATTCAGGCCCCCTTGACGGAAAGCGTTCCGCTGGTGGCGGCGTTGGTGAATGACAGGACGGGGTCCACGGTGACGGTGAAGGACACGTCCTTCGAGACGGAGGATCCGTCGGAGAAGGATGCGGTCACCCTCACCGTCATATCGTAGACGGCGGTGGAAGATACCTCGGGTGCATGGTAGGTCACGACACCAGCCGAACTCACCGATGCGGTCCCTCCCGTGCAGGCCGTGATCTGGTAGGATATGGTCCCTCCGTTGTTGGTGGAAGCTCCTATCTGATGGCTGTAGGACATTCCGCTGAGCGCGGAAAGGTTCCCCGCCGCCACGGTCAGTTCGTTCGCCTCCCACTGCGCCTTGGCGGTCACGGTGGCACCGGCACCGACGGAGACCGTCTGTCCGGGCTGAAGAACAGTACCGTTCACCAGCCATCCCGTGAAGCGGTATCCGGTCTTGGTGAAACCGTTGGATGCCAGCGTGATTACGGATGAGCCGGTATTCTGATCGGTCACGACGGTACTGACGGTGGAACCTCCGGTGTTCCCGTTCCCGTCGTATACGATGGTGTGATCGCTGTACGGTGCTATGACGTTGATCGTCACATGGATATTCTGTGTAGCCCCGACTACCCCGCTATCAACCCTCATCCAGGTCACGTTTGCGTGGTATGTTCCCGGTGTGGTGGCCGTACCCGACAGCACAGGTGCATTTTCGGATCCCGACTGGGCAAGCCATGATGGTTTGTCCTGAACGGCATAACGTGTGGATGTATTGTTGTAACCCGTGGTGAAGAAGTTGAGGGTGACAGTATCTCCGACGTTAACATCGAGGCTCTTGTCCTCCATCGGAGCGTATCTCCATGTCATGGTGTACGATTCCGCATCCGAACAATCGGAAACGAAACCTGCACACGTGACGGCAGCTATGCACACCGCGAACACCGAACAGATGGCGAGGGCCTTGGGGTTCATCTCAGGCCCCCTTTACGGAAAGCGTTCCGCTGGTCGCTGAGTTGGTGAACGACAGGACGGGATCGACGGTCACGGAGAACGATACATCCTTGGTGAGACTGCCTCCCTGGGCGAACGTTCCCGTTACGGTAACCGTCACGGTGAACGACGAGGTCGAACTCACGGTCGGGGCGGTGTAGGTCACCAATCCGTTGGAATTGACGGTTGCATTACCTCCGGTGCAGGACTTGACCGCATAGGAAAGCGAGCCTCCGTTGTTGGCGGAGGCTCCGATCTGATTGCTGTAAGCCTGTCCGGATACGCCCGAGATGTTGTTCGCGGTTGCGCTCAGGGTGTTCTGTGACCACTGGGCCGTAGCGGTGACGGTACCGTTGGCTCCGACGGGTACGCTCTGTCCGGGCTGGTAGACGTTACCGTTTACGAGCCATCCGGCAAAGGTGTAGCCCGTTTTGGAGAATCCGCTGGCGGCCAAGGTGACATTGGTGCTCCCGTTGTTGGTGTCGGTAACCACTGTGCTGGCGGTGGAACCCCCGGTGCTCCCATTGCCCGAATAAGCGATTGTGTGCGAGACGGAGGTCTGGACCACGTAGAGGTTGTATGTCCAGTTGTATGCTCCGTAGGTCAGGGACAGGGTGGCATTCGCACCGATCGTTCCCGAGAATGTCACACGGTGATCTCCGTCCTCCGAGACGGATATCCCGCTGCCGGGAGTTGCCGACATCGTGGGCGTGTATCCGAAACCGCTCATGCGGAGATTCACGGATGCACCGCTCTCGATGTACAGGGAATGCGTGTAGGATCCGTAATTCTGCGGAACAGATACGAACCAGTCTATGCCCCTCATCGGTTTGGATGAGGACGAACCGTCGTGATTGTTGGTGACGTTTACGTTGGTGTATGTGATGACGATCTCCTCGGCACCAGCTTCGTCCATGAATCCCCATTCCAGGGAATACGTACCGGGCCTGACGTTGTCGGGGCAGGTCAGCGTGGCCCCTGAATAGTCGAGTCCGCTGACGCGGATCTGGTATCCGTAAAGTCCTGAATTGTTGGCGCTTGACGGCACCATGACTGATGGCATGGAACAGTAGTTGTACGAGTCCATGTTGTTCATGTCGTCGACATCTCCGCTGGAAAGGCCCAGCTGTGCGAGGGAGAACCATTTGCTCTCCCCCGCTTCGATGGTGACCGTCGAATAAGCGTCGGAATCGTCGGTCGAAAGACACATCCCCGCGAAGGCGGTCAAGCACATGACCAGGACGGCACCGATGGCGACTGCCCTGTTCTTGTTGGCGTTCATAGGATCACCTCAGAACAGGCTGATTATGCCCCCGATGTCGAGGCCTCCGATCACGATTATGACCGCTCCGATTGCGAGGATGACAGGGTGGTACCTGAGTCCGGCGACGGCGATGATGGCACCGATTCCGCAGATCGAGATTGCGACTACGGGCAGATCCTCCCAGAACTCCTTCTTGTCGTCACCGTCTTCCTGGGCGGGTGCCTGGGCGAACTTCGCGTACGCGTGCATACCCGCGGTGAGGACGGTTCCGCTGTCCAGAGCGACGGTGCATCCCTCGTCGGCATACCATCCCTCGAAGGTGAAACCCTCCTTCTCGGGGACGGTCAGGTCGGAGACCTTCTTGCCCTCGGCCACGGAGACCTCCTTTCCGTCGACGATGACGGTGATGGTCTCGGCGGGGGTGTCGGGGTTCACAGGTGTATCGGGATTAGGATCGACAGGGGTGTCGGGATTGACTGGTGCCGCATCGGTCCAGTGCGCCTGGAGGACGGTGGGGTTCTTGATGACGGTGCCGAAGTCGAACTCGGAGCCGTTGTAGAACCATCCCGCGAAGGTCTTGCCCTCCTTGGTGGGGTTCTCGGGTGCGGAGATCTTCGAGAAGTAGTTGTCCTCGTAGGATCCGACTCCCTCTCCGTTCTCGGCGACGATGTGTGTGATTTCGTCCTCTCCGTCGTAGAAGTAGACGGTGGGTGCGCCCTGGATGTCCATCCAAAGCTCGTAGGTCTCGTAGGTGAATCCTGACTTCTGGGGGGTGCAGGTGATGTGGTAGCTTCCGGTCTCCCCGTAGGTGTGGATCACTTCGAGAGAGCCTTTCTCGACGTATCCGTCGACGGCTTCCACCTGCGACTGTCCGTCTCCCCAGTCGATGACAAGGGACTCCGGGGGTTCGAGGACTTCGTTGTCGGGGTCGGTGATCTCCCCTGCCACGACTTCGGGCAGGAGGATGATGGTGTTGTTCCACCAGACGAGCGGATCGGCCTCGGTGTCCCCGGGGTTCGCATCCGCGGAATCCATGAAGAAGGGGATGACGGCGGCCGCCATGATGACGGCCAGCATGATACTCACCCCCTTGCTGACTGTTGCGTTCATTGTATCACTCAGTTCCCTGCTCCCTTGACGGAGAGAGATCCGCTGGTGACGCTGTTGCTGAAGTCGAAGACGGGGTCCACGATCAGAGTGACGGAGACGGATGCGGTAGCACCGGTGGATGCCTGGGTCTCGGTCAGGGTGAAGGAATAGGTTCCTGCCGCCAGGGTGGTGGCGGTGGAGATCTTCTGTCCGCTGAGGGCGACCTTGTCTGCGTTGGTTCCCGTCTTGCTCAGGGTGAGGCCGAGGTTGGCCGCGCTGGGGTTGGATGCCGCTGAAACGGTGAACTCGGCGGCGGTTCCCTGCACTGCGTAGAGGGTGATCGCTCCCGCGGAGACGGTTCCTCCCACTCCGCCGGTCGCGGTGACGCTGTTGATTGCGACGTTTCCGACGACGACGGTGACGGAATTGGAGACCTGCTGTCCGGAGGTCGGGTTGACGGCCTTGTAGTCGATTGTGTAGGTTCCAGCCGCGACGGAGGAAGCGACGGTGATCTTACCGCTGGTTCCGGTGGCGGTGGACATGGTGATTCCCGATACCGCGCTGGAAGTGATGCTCCAGGTGGTGCCGGAGGTGGTGTTGGTTCCGGTCAGGGAGATGTCCTTGGCGGTTCCCTGCGCGGTGTACTGTGTGCCGATGGTGTTGAGGCTCATGGCGGAAGCGACCACGATGTCGAACGAACCCGAGAATGTCTGGGTGGGGTCGGTGGCGATGGTTCCGGTGACCTTGACGTTGTAGGTCTTGGCCTGTGCGGATGAGCTGACGGTTCCGGTGACCTTACCGTTGGTGGCGTTCACGGACAGTCCAGAGGGAAGTCCGGTTGCGGTGTAGGTGACCGTCTTGCCGTCGATGGATGCCCCGTTGATCGAGGGAACTGCATTGACGGATCCGCCCTGGTAGGTGTTGACATCGGAGAATGAGATGGTGGGTACGATGACCTTGACGGTGATTGTGGCGGTAGCGGTCTGGCTGACTCCCGAGGTGGTGGTCGCCTTGACCTTCACGTAGATGGTGGAAGCGGAGGTGTTGTCCGCGACGGAAATGGAAACGGTCTTGTTCGCAACCGAGGCGGTGACTCCGCCGGCGGTGGAAGAGGATGAGAACGTTCCGGGTGTGGTCGATGTGCCGGCATTGACGGTCAGGGAGACCCTGGACGCGTCGATGTTGAATGTCGGTGTCCACGTGTAGGTGTCCCCGGGCCTGAGATAGATGGTCCCGTCTCCCGTCGCCGCATCGGAATCTTCGGTGAAGACCATGGGCGACACGCAGACGGCCAGCATCAGAGCTACGGCGAACACGGAGAGGACTCCGATATGCTTGCTTTTGATGGCAGTCATGTTATCAAATCCTTCGGGTTCAGGTCCCCGCGACCCTCTGGATCATGTTCCTGTACGATGCGACGATGCCGTTGGCGTATCCCATCAGCTCAGATGTTTCTCCGGGGACGTAGACGGTGGGAACACCGTTGCTGTCCCCGAATCCGGGCTTCATGAGATCGTCGGACGCGGTCTCGCAGTACAGATAATCCGGAGCAGGTTGGTCTCCCTGCCTTACCCCGACGGCCTCGTGCCCGTCGTAGTCCAGCAATACCGAGTCGTAGCCCATCGCACCCAGGATCGACATCAGAAGAACGGAGGTATCCTCGCAGTCCCCCTTGTGGAAGTGTAACGTTTCACAGGGAGAAGCCCAGAACTCGTGGCATCCGTAAAGTGCCTGGTCGGAGGTGTAACGGATCGCGGACTGGACGAAGTACAGCGCGGCGGCGATCTTCAGGTAGTCGGAGTAACCCTCGGTCTTGGAGAGGATGTGTTCCGCGACCTGAATCACGCAGGGGTCTTCTGAATCGACGAGAAGGATCGGAACGGGAACGAACACCGTGGGTACACGGAGAATGTCACTCTTGTCGTGGGTTGGGATGTCCAGTTCCAATCTTTCGTTGGTATAAGATGAGCCGTCGGACGTGGGACACTTCCACAGATAGACTTCCCCGGGATCGGAGACGTCCTCGGCGTGGTGCAGTGCCTCGTCCGCGGTGACCGGTATCTCGAACACGAGAACGGTACCGAAGCTGGCGAGGGCCAGCAGGGAGATGGCGGCAACCGCGGTTATGGATCTCAGGGGAATACCCCCTGACACAGAAACTCGGGAAGATCCGGCGCGGTCGCCTTGGAACGTGTACCGTAACCGTCAGGGCTTGCGTCATAACAGAAGCGACACGGGCGTTCCATGTGTTACGACACGGTAAGTCAGGATATGAACGTCCGAAAATGCACGCGATGTACGTGCGTGCGGGGGATGTGCGTGCATCGTGCGTGTGAAACGTAAAAGACAAATAGGGTCGTCTAACCCAATATCATACCAAGGTTTCTATAATCGATATGTCGATTTTTCAGCGATAACATGGGACTGTTTGGAAAGATTCTGGGAAAAGAAAAGCCAGTCAAACCTGCCGATGAAAAAGCTTCCAATGAATCA
>JAFPVN010000270.1 GCA_017395275.1 Candidatus Methanomethylophilaceae archaeon
GGTGTCATACTGGGCTCGTGGTCTAGGGGTTATGACGTCGCATTGACATTGCGGAGATCGCCGGTTCGATTCCGGCCGGGCCCACCATAACTCTTCTCAACAGGTCGTCATCGCTTGGATTCGTCATCTAATGCGAACCTTGCCGATCCCTTCACCAGCGGGGAACAGTCCTCGAGCAGTTCCGTCAGGATGCCTTGCGATTCCTCATCGGCCATGGACAGCCTGTGCCTGTAACGCCCCGCGGCCCATGCCGCCATGCCGCGGACCGAGTCGTCTGGATCTTTCATCTTCCTCTTGATGAAACAGAAGGAGGAATCGTCCCCGATACCCGTCCCGGCCAGTTCCCCCAGGCCCCAAAGGATGTTCTCGTCCGTCCCGGGATCCCTGTCGGTCATGGACATCAGGATGCTTTGGATGCGCATATCGGCGTACTTGTTCTGGGCCATCTTCGCCAGGCACCACGTGATCCTCTCCGGATCCTCGTCCGACGAGAAGGTCATCTGGAATAGCTCGTCTATGGCGTCGGAACGGTCTATCTTCGCCCTGAGGTCGGAATCCAGCTGGGACAGGTAATCGGTCACTTCATCACATCGGGGCGTTCCTTGTAGAACGAGCAAGAGTCGTAATCCCTGTCCGCCACGCAGATCTCGTAGTCGGGTATCTTCAGTACATCCAGGCGTATCCTCTTGGACTTGCAGTTGGAACACCTGCCGTCGTCGGCATGCCACAGACATCTCTTCTTTTCGGTCATAGCTCCTCGTAGCTGATCTCGTTGTGCCCCACTTCCTTCGCCCTGCTGGCGGACAGCATGCCCAACTCCAGCCAGGCGGCGTCTATTACACCTTTGGGCGTGAGGCAGGTGAGGGTCAAGGGCTTCAGCACCTCGGGATCGAACACCCTGCTCCCGTTGAGGTCGGTGACGTCGGCGATTGTTATCACCTTTCCGAGGTTCTTTGCGTAATCCCTGACGTGCTCGCACGGCGACACTATGTGCACGTCCAGGTCCCCGTCGTCCCTCTGGGTGACGGTTATCCTGTGCGTGAAATCGCAGAAATTCATCTTCACAAGCACCGTGGCCATGCTATCGTATCGGAATCGGTGACTGGGGATAAATAGGGAACGGACGACACCTTTAACGTCTGTCACGCGATTGCACTCTCCATGGCAATAAACTTCGAAGACTACCCCTGCGAATTCTGCGGGAAACCGTCCACCAACGTCGTCTTCGCCGCATTCGTCTGCGACGACCCCGAGTGCATCGAGAAGGCCAGGATCGCCCGCGGCGGTCCCGGCGGACACATGAAGAGGAAGGCCGAAGGACTTCCCATCCTGCCGGACGACCTGCAGTGAATCAAGAGGCCCCCGGGCCTCCAAACCTTTCAAGGATTCTAAAAAAATGATTGTGAGGGGGCGTTGCCCCCGTAAGCATTTAATGCCTGAACACGCGGCAGCCGGTGAAGACCATCGCGATGTTGTGCTCGTTGGCGGCGTCGATGACCTCCTGGTCCCTGATGGATCCTCCGGGCTGGATGATCGCGGTGACGCCTGCCTTTGCGGCCTCGTCGACCCCGTCCCTGAAGGGGAAGAAGGCATCGGAGGCCATGACACATCCCTGGGTGGGCTCGTTGGCCTTCATGGTGGCGATCTTGGCGGAATCGACACGGCTCATCTGTCCGGCTCCGATACCGACTGCGCGCTCTCCCTTGACGTAGACGACGCAGTTGGAGGTGACGTGCTTTGCGAGCTTCCATGCGAACAGCATGGCGTCGATCTCCTCGTCGGTGGGGGCCCTCTTGGTGATGACCTTGAGCGAATCCCTGGATACTGGCACATCCTCGTCTGTCTGTACGAGGAGTCCTCCCTGGACCTTCTTCATCTTGTATTCCCTGACCCTCTCGGAAGGTCCGATGGGGCAGTTGGTCCTCATGATGCGGATGTTCTTCTTCTTCTCGATCAGGAGCTCGTAGGCCTCCTTGTCGTAGTCGGGGGCGACGACGACCTCGACGAAGTACTTGTGGATCTCCTCCGCTGTCTTCAGGTCGCACTTCCTGTTCAGACAGATGACGCAGCCGAATGCGGAGAGGGGGTCGACCGCGTAGGCGGTGACGAAGGCGTCGTAGATGGTATCCGCACTGGCCAGACCGCAGGGGTTGGTGTGCTTCATGACGACGGCCGTAGGCTTCTCGAAGTCCATGCATATATCGAGGGCCTTGTCCATGTCGAGGATGTTGTTGTACGAGAGCTCCTTCCCGTGGAGGTACTCCATCTTGGCGACGGTGGGTCCGGGTGTGAAGGGGTCCCTGTAGAACGCAGCCTTCTGGTTGGGGTTCTCCCCGTACCTGAGGTCCATGACCTTCTCGGTGGGGATGGGGAACGATGCGGGGAATCCCGACGTGAATCTCGCCTGCATCTGCAGGGCGATCATGTTGTCGTAGTTGGCGGTGGTGATGAACGCCTCCGCCATGAGCCTTCTGAGGAGGTCCTCCTGGATGCCGCCTGCCTTCATCTGCTCGAGGATGGGGGCGTACTGGTCCGGAGATGTAACCACAGCGACGGACTGGTAGTTCTTGGCGGCCGCGCGGATCATGCTGGGTCCGCCGATGTCGATGTTCTCGACGATGTTCTCGAGGTCGTTGGGGTCCTTGAGGACGGTCTGCTTGAACGGATAGAGGTTGATGACGACCATGTCGACGGGTTCGATGCCCTTCTCCTTGATGGCGTCCATGTGCTCCTTGACGTCCCTCCTGGCGAGGATCCCCGCGTGGATCTTGGGGTGGAGCGTCTTGACGCGTCCGTCCAGCATCTCGGGGAATCCCGTGACGTCGGATACCTCCTTGACGCTGAGCCCGTTCTCCTTGAGGAGTTTGTACGTACCGCCGGTGGAGATGATCTCCACGCCCAATGCGGCCAGTTCCTTGGCGAAGTCTA
>JAFPVN010000271.1 GCA_017395275.1 Candidatus Methanomethylophilaceae archaeon
CCGTCGGGTTGTTGGGGTTGATGACCACGATGGCCTTCGTCCTGTCGGTGATGCGCTTGCGCATCATGTCGACGTCGGGCCTCCAGTTCTCCTCCTCGATCATCCTGTAGGGGACGGGCTTACCGCCGTAGAAGTGAACGTACTGGTTGTAGGACGTGTATCCGGGTCCGGGAAGGAGGATCTCGTCCCCGTTCTCCACGAACGTGCCCATCAGGAGGTTAATAGCCTCTCCGACACCCTGCGTGACGAAGACGTTGTCCGCGGTTATGACGGTGCCGTGCTTGTCCTTCTCCCTCTGGACGATGGCGTCCCTGAACGACGGGTCTCCGAGCGAGTCCCCGTATCCGTTGTCGACGTGGTCGACGGCCCTCCTGAGCGCCTCCTTGAAGTACTCCGGGGTCTCGAAATCCCACTTGTTCGGATCGCCGATGTTGAGCCTGGTGATCTGCATGCCCTGGGCCGCATATCCGTCGGCGACGGCGGCAAGCTCCCTGATTGCGTAGTTCATTGAGAGCGAGCGTTCCGATGCCTTGATTGTCCTGGACATGATTCCACCTATTTGCGCACTGATTGGGTCCTTCCTATATAAGGTAGTGCCATGGCATTCCGGGAGGAAATGGTCCGCTGATCCGTAGAAGTCGATATCTGGCACATCCGTATGCCCTCAAAACGCCGTCTGCACGCGCAAAGTAAGGGTTTATGTAGGCCAGCGACATAGGCTCACTCATGGCAGCGGTAAGGCTGGGAAGGAACCACCTCAGATGGTGCGACGCATGCGAGATGCTCGTTCTGGAGACGGACACATGTCCGGTCTGCGGAGGGAAGAGCAGGGAAGTCGAGATCACTCCCCCCGGAGACGTCCGTCCCGCATTCCAGCACGACATCGACCTGATAAGGTCCCTCGCCGACAGGCAGTTCGGAGAGGGTTCCGGGCTCGCCCTCATCCCGGAGGGCAGGGTCGTTCTCCTGAACAAGGCGCCCTCGCTCGACAGGATGGACGAGATCATCGTCGACGGATGCACCGTTGCCACCATAAGATACGACCTCGGATCCGGCTGGAAGCTCATCAACCGCATGCAGAGCGCCATGAGGATCGCACCCGTGATGACGAAAGGGTTCGTGGTGTGCGACGACGGCGCGGTGAAGTTCGTGCAGGAGAGCAAGAACCTAATGGCGCCCGGCGTGATAGATGCCCATCCAGACATCAGATACGACGACGAGGTCATCGTCATAACAAAGGACAAAAAGGCCATCGCGACCGGTACCGCCAGGATGACCGCTTCCGAGATGATCGCCAACGACCGCGGCGTAGCGGTCAAGACCAAATGGTACAAGCCCGAGGAACTGCACAAGTGCCAGAAGTCCTATACATGGGACCAGCTCGTGGAAAACAACAGGGCGATCATAGAGAAGAGGCGCGACGAGGCCGTCGATTTCATAAGGAAGAACGTGGAGAAGGCCACGACCCCCGCCATCGTATCGTTCTCCGGAGGGAAGGACTCCCTCGCGACCCTGCTGCTCACGCTCGATGCGGGATATAAGCTGCCCGTGCTGTTCGTCAATACCGGACTCGAGTTCACCGAGACTGTCCAGCACGTGAGGGATACGGCAAAGAGACACGACCTCCAGCTCATAGAGGAGTCCGCGCCCACAGATGCCTTCTTCGGGAACCTGGTGCACTTCGGGCCGCCCGCCAAGGACTTCAGGTGGTGCTGCAAGACCAACAAGCTCGGGCCGACGGTCGGGGCGATAATGAAGAACTTCCCCGACGGGGTGCTATCGTTCATCGGACAGAGGAAGTACGAGTCCGAGGCCAGGCACGACAAGGGAAGAGTTTGGGTTAACCCGTGGACGCCGGGACAGACCGGCGCATCGCCCATACAGAACTGGAACGCCCTCCACGTTTGGTTCTACCTGTTCTACAAGAAGGAACCGTACAACGTGTGGTACACCAGGGGACTGGACAGGATCGGATGCTTCCTCTGTCCCGCATCTGACATGTCCGAGCTGGAGATAGTCGCGGGCAACTCCGAGAGATACCCGCAATGGGACCAATACCTCACGGAATACATGGAGACGAGGGGACTCCCGAAGGAGTGGAAGGAGTTCGCCCTATGGAGATGGAAGAACGCCCCGGACTCCATCAGACAGGAGGTCCAGAGGATCACCGGCAGGGAGGTCTCCGAACTGACCAGACAGACCAAGGCCCCGGAGAAGGGGCCGCTGATCATGAAGGTCCAGGAAGGATACTCGCCGTGCGTCATCGGCTACAGCATCGAGGCGGCCCTCTCCAGACCCGTGGACATCCACAGGCTTGAGGGATTCGGGCACATACTCGGAAAGAGAGTGGAGATCGACCCCACCGACCAGTGGCTGACCATCGACAACATGACCGTCTACCGCGAGGGTTCGATCATATCCAAGGCGGCGGTCGAGAACGATGCGCGCTCCAACATAGACAAGCTGTTCCAGCTGATCATCAGGTCGGAACAGTGCGTCGGTTGCTCCCTCTGCGTAGCGAGATGCGAGCAGCATGCGCTGTACATGAAGGACGGAAGGGTGGAGATCGACCCCGACGAATGCATAATGTGCAGGAGCTGCCTCGGCCCCTGTCCGGCGGTCAACTTCCGCGCCACCGACAGCGACATGTGATAAGTGCCAGACGGTACGAATACGCACTTCGTTCAACGCCTTGAAACGTATGTATTTAACGAAAGGTATATGAACGATACCATCATTCCAGACAACACTGCCACCTTTGCATAGCTCGGTAGTGCGGCCGCCTTGTAAGCGGCAGGTCAAGGGTTCAAATCCCCTAGGTGGCTCCATATTATTATAATCGATTTGAGGCCTGAAGGCCCCTCTTCACTCATGTTTCATATGAATAATCGAAAGATTCCCCCCTCACGGGGGGCTCCCTTCTCTCACCCTTACGGGTCCCGCGGGACCTGCATCATGCGGCGGAATAGAACTCCTGCATCCTCTGACTTATGGTTTCCAGATCGTAGATCCCCGAGTAG
>JAFPVN010000272.1 GCA_017395275.1 Candidatus Methanomethylophilaceae archaeon
CAATCCAAAATCCACATTCAATTGCGATATGCTCGATGACAACTCTAAGATTGTCTACTACGCGATACTGGGTTTCTATTATGGAGAGGATGGAAAAGCGGATGCTAAAAACCAAAGCGATTTCTACGGATCCAAATACAATCTAAAGAACAGAAATGGACAACATACAAGAGATAATAAAATACTCAAGAACCGCACAATGATTGGCTATTATATTGACAAAATATCAGATAAGAATTTAATAGAAAGGTCTCCTGCAACCAATAAGAGAGACAAGCCGTATGTCATCACAGACATTGGAAAGATAGTATACGAATACCTGTCTATAGAAATGAAAATGTCTTTTAATATTGACAATAACAATGAAAATGGTACAACCGGACATCAGGATTCGGGCGGAAGTATGAAAGGCTGATGTTCAGCCGTATACAACCCCTGCCCCCTCTGCCCCCGTCTACTCGATGAACATGCCAGAGGGAACGCATTGATGACTGAGATCCAACCTAGATGCCCATAGTACCAGTCGCAACAACTGCAGATTATCCATACCATCGATAAAACAATCAACAGGACAAATTGGCCAGATTCGTCGCCACCATTGACTTGTAACTTATAACTTTTATGAAAAAATTTGATAATAAGATAGTTTATTTAACTATCCAAACTATAACTTATAGATTCGTCGCCCATATTTATCTCTGAAGAGGAGATGAAAAATGACGACAGAAATAATGCCACATGTCTGTGACCACACCTTTGAAAACGATGCAATAAGCGGTTTCAAGACAACAAATAGTTCCAGATCAACGATACCAGATGTCACGGATAAGGTCGCAATCTTCATGGATTTTGACAATATGTACAAAGGATTCCGTGAAACAGTATTTGGGATTCGTGGCGTGCATATAGATTTGACAGAAATGGATAAACTGCTAGCAAATGGCAGACAGGTCGTAGTCAGGAGAGCATACAACGGTGAAGTGATAGGATATAATCCCCACACAGTGTTTCAAAAGGCAGAATCTGCAGGTTATGAATTGGCCACTGAGATGTGTGACGGGTACATCCAAAAGGGAGTGGATGTCCGTCTCGCATTGGAAATGGATGACTGCTCGAGAGATTCCAACTGTGACACGATTCTGCTGATATCAGGGGATGCGGATTTCGTTCCTGTTGTCAGAAGGGCCCGCAAATTCGGAAAGAAAATTCAGGTAGCATCATTCAAAAACTGCCTAAGTCACTCGCTTGAAGAAGCTGCAGATGTGATTATCCCCCTGGATAGACTCAGGATGCTGGATGTCGATCCCAGCATCCTAAATGGACAAACAGATGAATCCTCGGAGGTGAAATCATGACAACAGACCTTGTTGACAACTATACACTGAAACAGTATCTTAGGACGAACAGATACGTGACTGAGGATCTTCTGAATCAAATATCGATAGTGAAGGAACGTCTGGGTGATACTATAGAAGACTCCATATTGCTCGAGGGACTCAACAGATACACCCATAGATACCGCATGAATCTGGAAGCTGCTTCCAGAGCAGTCATCAGAGATTATGGGGGAAACTATTCGGATTGTATAGCAATGCAGTATACCACAAAACAGATCTCCGATATATCGACAACTGATTCGGACATCAGCATCGTGGCCAAGGTTATGAGCATCAACAGAAAACAGGTCAATGTAAAAGGGGAATCCAAAACAGCCCTTGAGGTTGTGGTCTATGACGAAACAGGCGAGATTGTCATTAACATCTGGGATAATGAACCTCCCATCGAGAAGGGTGGAATCTACAGATTCTCTGGGTGCAGTCCCAAGGTTTACAATAACGTCATTTCCCTATATTTCAGCAGATCCGGAATTATCGAACATGAAGAGAATGCAAACTTTAGGTCCCTTGAAGAAAAACTGAGAAACCGTTCCACAGACATATCTAAGATATCGGCAAGAATGAGATTGGTGACCGTTTTCGGAGTTGTTGAATATATCAACAAATCAGAATACCAAGATAGGAGGACGTTCGAGATCAAGGAACGTTTCAACGGGATGATAAATGACGATACCGGAAGGATTGGATTCGTTGTCTGGGATGATCCCGACCTAAAAGCTGGAGACGTGATCTGTCTGCACAACTTCGCAATCAATGTCTTCAAGGGGGTCGAATCACTCAAGAAGGTAAGCGGTAGCAGTATCGTTAGGGTGTGATCAAATGGATTCTACAACGATACGGGCTATTGCAATCAAATCGTGTGAAGACATGTTTGAACAAATGACGGCCGTCCAGAAGGGCGCGAGTCCCAAGGATTCCAAGATTGCATCCATGGCAGTGAATGAGATTCGGCATATCAACCGTAAACCGAACTTTCTCAAGATAACACTCTCAACCAGGATTTCCGGGGACATAGAACAGACGGGCATATTCATCGAAGGAGAGGGAAGTTTCTTCAAGGAAGCTACCTTCGATGACTATGATGAGACGTCACTCACCGTAACGATGTACCCCTCAGAGAATCTTAGACGGATAATCGACAATCATCCCGACAGGGACATCAAGATTGTTTCGGATATGAAGTGGCTCATCAAACTGACGATGGACTTCTTTGTCGAACATGGTGAAGATATCGGGTATCCCAAGAATACACCTCATTTCGAAGAGGGCGACTATTCTTTCCCTGTAGGTGAGGAGCCCACAAAGGAACAGAAGAAAGCTGTGAAGACGATTCTCAACTCCAGTCTATCATACATCTGGGGAGCGCCCGGTACCGGGAAGACCCAATTCGTAATGGCAACCGCAATCCTTGCCCACATCAGAAAGGGAGGAAGGGTCGCAATAATAGCACCCACGAACAATGCTGTAGAACAGGTTCTAAGAGGTGTGCTCAAAGTCGTGGAGAAGGATGACCCCGTCCACGAACTGATCGTCCCGGAGGAGGACATCATAAGACTGGGGGCTGCCACATCGGAATTCATCCATGATTACAAGGAGATCTGTGAAGACAGAGCCGTGATGTCCCGTATCAGATCCCTTCAAACATCCAATGAGATCATCGCCAATGTGATCTACGAACGCGGCATCGAGATACTGAAATCTCATTTCGATGAATTGGATGTAATCTACAGCGAAGAATACGACCGTGCCGACCCTCAACACAGAGCGATGATGGATGAGACCATCGCCCGCATATGGTCTGAAATCTCATCGATTGTATCCATCAAACCCGAATTCAGCGGTCTCGTAGAAGGAATCGACGAGTACAATCTTAGGAATCAGTACAAGGTCATCGCCAAACGTCTGATGGAAAGGGACAGAAGTGTCCTCGATATCATCCAGTACCGCGACCTGTCCAATGATGAATTGCTGGAACTCATCAATAGGAATCTGGAGGAAATAAGGAAACTGGAGCCCCGGTCAACCGCACACAGGGTGAAGAGCTCTAAGATAATGGCCATGACGCCATACATCCTCATGGGGAATCCACATTTATTCGAAACGGGTGGGATAAGGGATGTGAATCAGATATTCATCGATGAAGTGGGGTATTCCAATCTCATACAGACGATGCCAGTCTTCATGTGCGGACCCCCGATTGCAATGCTGGGCGATCATATGCAACTGCCCCCCGTATGCGAATTGAACCCTGATGACATCGTTGCCTGGTGCACAGAGGATGATGATTATAGAACGGACGGTTTCATGAGATACTCCTTCATGTGGAATCAGTCCGCGTTGAACATAGAACAATACCTCTTCGGAACTGACAAGGATGTACTCAAGAACTATCTTGATAACTCGCCTCCCAGGTTCAAGAACACGAGGCGTGTGAATCTCACACTATCACATAGATTCGCCGACAATCTGGCCAGAATACTGGATGAGTGTGTGTATCATAACGGTGTGAGAGGCCACGGCGGTGACCCGCTGAAGGTGGTCTGCTATGATGCTATCGGAGCAGGCCAGGATTCCAGGGAGAACAAGGAGGAGGCCGAGATGATCTCGGACTACCTCGATAACAACCGTGATGAGATCGGAAGTTATACCTTACTCACCCCTTACAGGGACCAGAGGAAGAAATTGAAGTATCTATCCAAGAAGGATTCCGACAAGATCCTGACCGTACACGGTTCACAGGGCAGGGAATGGGATACTGTCATACTGAGTGTGGTAGACAACCGTAACTCATGCAGACAGATTCCCCTGCGTTTCACCAGTTCCATATCTCCGAACGAGGGGATGAGGGTCATCAACACTGCGGTATCCCGTGCAAAACGGAGATTGATCATCTTCTGCGATGCGGAATTCTGGAAGGGCAGAGCGAAAATGAACGACCTGCTAGGAAGAATAATCGCAGATCCCGATACGGAGATAATATGAATCGGATCTCCGAGATGGAATGC
Organism: Candidatus Methanomethylophilaceae archaeon; assembly: GCA_017395275.1. Taxonomy (GTDB): domain Archaea; phylum Thermoplasmatota; class Thermoplasmata; order Methanomassiliicoccales; family Methanomethylophilaceae; genus SIG5. Next base: position 4,403 of record JAFPVN010000272.1, read on the forward strand.
ATCTACGGCGCACAGACATATCACGTCACCGTCGATATGAGCAAGAGTCAATACAGGGGATTGATTCAACCGGATGTCAGATTGGAGTTCTTCC
>JAFPVN010000020.1 GCA_017395275.1 Candidatus Methanomethylophilaceae archaeon
ACCTCTATTATATCCTCCACCAACAGACCCCGCGTTCGGATATAGATATATCTTAACTTCCTCGTTTTTGCTAGGGTTTCGAGCTTTCTGTGGCGAAGTAAAATATCAAAGCCCCCATCGAGGAGGTCATTGATCGGACAGTAAATGACACATTAAGCCAAAGGGGATGTAAATGGGGATGTAAATGAGGGAGTAAATGAGGGAGTAAATGAGGGAGTAAATGAGGGAATAAATGAGGGAGTAAATGAGGGAAAACAATCGTTCAGATTCTTCTCCACGAACCTATTTTTTTCGATCCAACTCTTTCTATCAACTGTTTCGCAACCAGGGATTTTAAAGAACGTTCAACGGAAGCGTGTGATATCGATAGTCTATCGGATACTTCCTGAATCGTAGTAAATTCCCCATTTGAGATGATCTCCAGAATCAGACGTTCCTTATCGGTCAAACCTTCGGGGATTTCGTTTACGCCATCGGATGTAACTTCTTTCCCATTCATGTCCCTGAACACGATGCCCTTGGCCACCACTATGTTGGTGAAGACAGCCAGGAAATCCTGCGGCAGAGCTTCGTACTCGGGAAGGATGACACCTGTTCCTTGTAAGGAAGACTCGTCTTCTCATATTCGCAACCGAAACCTCGTTACAAAGGGTGGCGGATCCCCCGCATTGATCGGACGTAGACCATGTGCCATCGTGGAGTTCAATCCTTCAAACAGCCGATAGGAATAACCAACACTCCATCGTCCCTACGGTATCCGTATTCCGTCCCCGTGATCACGATTTTAAGATCCGGGAGACGCAGAGGGTTGGCGGGATTCTCCTCGTTGTGCGCCAGTATCAGCGATTCCAGCTTGATGAGACTGGTTGCACCCTTTTCGATGTCCTTCTGTCCGAGTTTAATCTCGCAGAGCGCGTAACGCCCATCTTCCAGATGCAGTACGGCATCCGCTTCCAGACCATAGTTGTCGCGATAGTATGATACGGTCCCGCCGTATTTCGCGGAATATATCCTCAGATCTCTTATGCAAAGGGATTCGAAAAGGAACCCGAGGGTCTGGAAGTCTGTGTTGAAGTATTCGGGACCTATTCCGAGGGCCGCGACCGCCACTGACGGATCCACCAGGTTCTTCTTTTTCTTGGTACGTATTGCGGTCTTGGAGCGGATTGCAGGAGACCAAGCCTCTACGTCAGCGATTATGAAGAGTTTCTCCAAGGCCTGTACATAGGAATAATAGGTCGGTTCGGAAAATTCGTTGTTAGCCTCCACATCCGCTATCACTGTCCTATTGTCCGCCAACTGGCATATATTGCGGGAATAAGAACGGAGCAACGTTCTTGCAATCGAAGGATTGCGCTTTACCCCATCGACGCTGGATATGTCCTTGTTGCAAATCTGTGCGAACAGGTCCTTCGCAATCAGGTAACTGTCCTCTTTGTTCACTATGCTGAGTGTATTGGGCCATCCTCCGCGGCAGATAGCAGATATGATATCGTCTATATCGAGCCCGGAATGACAGTTTTCGAACCTGTCGGGATGGTCGAATAGTTCCTTGATGGACACTTCGCCGTTGGATTCCCCGCTCTCATAGAGACTCATGGGGTACATCTGCATGCTGCTTATCCTGAGGGTTCCCGTGTGCGGCGTATCGACATTGCCTGTGACGGATCCGGTCAGTATGTATTGGCCGGGTATCTGAAGATCATCGACTGATTTTCTTACGGCACCCCAAATTTTAGGGGCGTCCTGCCACTCATCAAACAATCTTGGTTTATCGCCTTCGAGGAGTTTGGAAGGAGCCGTTCCGGCGACTGAAAGGTATTGCTCCCTTCTGTCTTCGTCTTGGAATTCGACTAAACTTCTAGCAAACATTTTGGCACTGGTGGTTTTGCCGCAACCTTTAGGGCCGGTTATAAGTACTGCTCCGAAAACGTTGAGCTTCTTTTTCAGCAGATCGTCGGTTATACGTTTCCTGTATTCCATTTTTCACCTGGCACATTATCAATTATAATTCTGATTAATAAAATTTGTGTATTTTGTTTAAGAGATTTTAGGTATTTCGTTTAAGAGATTTTAGATATTTCGTTTAAAAGAACCTTAGATGGCATCATCTAAGGTTAAAGCCATCTTACGAAACAAACAATGTTTGTCACGGGAATTGGACGCTCCGGTGCATCGGCAATAGCGTCCGTCATGGCAGACAGCTCGACCATATCTACGTTACTGCGGTAGATCAACCCCAAAACCAATGCACATGAAAAAACGATGCTGACTAACAGTATTGGCGGACCCGCCGGGATTCGAACCCGGGTCAGAGGCTCCGGAAACCCCGATAATATCCAGGCTATACCACGGGTCCAATGATCATAAGGTGAGAAGGGTTTGGAAGGGAAAAGGTTTAGCCGTCGATGAACCGGCGATCCTGGTGGCCCCTTTTGAGAGGGTGGAGCCGAAATGAAGATTGTGCCTTCCTTACTCTTTCTTGAACTCGGTGTATCCGCACTTTCCGCACGCGACACGGTCGCCGTGGGTAGCCATGAACACTCCGGGTCCGCACTTGGGGCAGACGGGCTTGTCCCTTACGACCTTGTCGCCCTCGACCTTGTATGCGGTGTACTTCGCAGGTGCCTTCTTGGGCGCCGCCGCTTTCTTCGCTGCCATGTTCACTCCTCCGCTGCAGGCTCGGGCTTGTACTCGGGCTTCGCGATTCCGTTCCTCTTGAGGAGGTAGTCGGGCTCGAACTCGAGTGCCGCTTCCTTGGACTCATACACCTTGACGTATCCGTTGGACTTTCCGTTTCCGTAGACGGACTCGATTGTGTCCAGGACGATGGTGTCCTTCGCTGCCTTGGTCTGCTTTACGATCTCTTCGACGACCGCACCCTTGGAGGGGGTCGCCTCGCCCGCGTGGTCGACGACGAAGTAGATCTCCGTCCTCTTGAACAGCGGGTTCTCTGTCTTCTTGGTTATTTCCATCTTCATTCCAATTCCTCCATCTCTTTCCAGAGTCTTTCGGTCTTGTCCTTGACGGCCGCATCCGTGGTGAGGACCATCATCCCTTTCCCCGGCCATCCGTACACGATGTCCGTGCCTTCGGGGGCGTGGCGGATGCACGGCATCAGAGCCAGATCCTCCTCCCCTTCGACGCGTATCAGCGCAGGGCCGAAGTCTAAAGCGTTTCTCACGGCATCGTCCAGCTCGCGGGTTATGGTGCCCGCGGGGTTGGATACGACCGCCTTCTCCAGTCCCCGTTCCTCGACGAGGACCGCGAATTCGGTCATGTCCCTCCTCTCCGTCCTGCCGTCGTAGATGGCGAGGTCGGGGATGATGCCTTCCTTCCACATCGTCAGCGATACCACGTCGCCGACGGTGATCGTCTTTTTAGCGTTTCTCTTCCTGAGGTCTTCCGTCGTCACGAACGTTCCCAGCGGTTCCTTGAAGAGGTCCCTCTTTCCCTCGGGGATCCTCCATCCGCCGGACATCCGATCAGCGCACCCTCAGGGCGTACTTGCCGTTGGACCTGATGTTCATCTTCGCAGCGATCTCCGATTTCTCGTAGTCGTTGATGATGACATAGCCCTGCCAGTCCCTGGACGTGGGCTCGTTGCAGTAGGGGCACACATCGAGTTCGGTGATGCGGGAGCACTTCCTGCAGGCCCTCAGGATAGGTGCGACCATCAGGCCTCACCTACCTTCTTGCTGTTGTCCTCGGCGATCCAGTCGATCCTTCCGAGTCCGGGCTGGCGCATGGTCAGGGAAATCTTGCTGTCCTGGACGTTCTTCTCGTTGAGGTCCACTCCGACGATCCTCGCCCTGACGCGGTCTCCGACGGAGAGCGACCTTCCGGTCTCCTTTCCGACGAGCCTCTGGTTCTCCAGGTCGGCGTCCACACGGTCATCCAGCACCTGGCTGACGTGGAGCAGACCGTCGAGCGGTCCGAACTTGATGAACGCACCGAACTTGGTCACCTGGACGACGGTACCCTCCACGAGCTCGTTGTCCTTGATCTTGAAGACGAGCTGGTCGAACGTGACGTTCTGGTATACCGCTCCGTCGCCGTGGACGATGCGTCCGTCGCCTACGCGCTTGACGTTCGTCACGAGCACCGTGACCGATTTGTCCTGCCCAAGTTTGCCCTCGAAGGTCTTCTGGGCGATCCTGCCGATGATGGCGTCGAGATCGTTTCCGAGTTCCGAAGGCGGGATGCGAACAACCCTTTCTGCTTGTGTCTGCATATACATGTTGGACCTTCCTGAATGTGCGAGTTATAGCTATCCTATATTTAATGATGGCGTACCCTCCCTCCTATATTAAAGGGCAGGGGATCGGTCGACGAAGGGACCGCAGCCCATCATCACTATGGACCCGTCGGCCAGGGTCGGGACGCCGTTTTCGTCGAGATATCCGGGGCCCACCGTCTCGACGGGGTTGACGATGTCCTTCCCGAAGCATGTGCCAGCACATGCGGAACCGACATCACATACCAATGTCACTATGACGTCGCACATCGATACCACGGGATCGTCGGAGACCGCGCGGACCTTCCCCATGAGGCACGCGGCGGACACGGAGACCACCTTCAAAGCGTCCACGCCGTCCTTCCTGAGCCTTGCCGCGAGACGTTCCGCCGAGTCCTTCCCGCCGACCTCATTGCACAGTCTGGCACATGTGTTGCAGGTGAAAATCGCGACCCTCTTCCCCCGGAGCATGTCCCTCAGCTGCGGGTAGTCCATGGAACGCCTGACGACCATCATGACCGTGGCTAATGCGGGGACAGTATTTCTATCCACCGAGGCCCCGGGACGCACCGTGCAAGGGGGGAAGGACGCCCACGGCCCGCGCGTGCGAGCGAAGTCTTTATTACGGGCGCACGGATGGAGGGGACAGTGAGACAATGGAACTAGGCGAATTAATCGAAGTCAAGGATATCAAGGCCAAGAAGGGCATGTCTGTGGACGCCCTCATCAGGATGATGGGAGAATCCGGAGGGTTCACCGCCCAGAAGCTGGCGGACTCCGTCGACATCGTCGAGAAGATGGTCAAGGACAAGGACTGCCTCAAGATCCTCTCTTTCCCCGCATGCATCATGTCCACGGGTACCAGGGGAGTCATCGTCGACATGGTCAAGAACGGACTGGTCGACCTCATCATCACCACCTGCGG
>JAFPVN010000273.1 GCA_017395275.1 Candidatus Methanomethylophilaceae archaeon
CAGTGTTGTGGAACGATGTCAACACCGAATGGAAAAACGTTGACGACATCGTTAAGCCGGGTACATTCTCCAAGGATTCTAAACTGAACACATACTGGGGAGAGAAGAATGTCAAGGTCTACACCAAGACCGTCAGCTCCGTGAAGACCACTTCATATGTAGCTTACGAGAAGATCTCCTTCGAGACCGTCGTCGAGGACGGAGATAATCTGTACGTCTACATGATGAACAAGACGGACTTCATGAAGAATGACAAATCAGTAACGCCGCACAGTTACAAGATTGGGCTCTCTCTCGAAGGAACAATGACCAGTATTTCCAATCCCAGCACTTCTTACAACTTGACTGGTTCCATGTCCGGGGAAAGGCTGGATGTGACGGGTACGGCTAACGAGATGAAAACGAAGACCCTGATTAAGATGGGGAGCATCACCATAACCGATTCAGAGGAAACTGAATGGGAATACGATGGTGATGATTCGGACAACGATTACGGAACGAAGAGCGGAACATCCAACATCACGACAATGTGGGGAGTTGTTACCGCTGATGTATATGTAAAAACCGAGGGCGGCAATACCACCACCACATACCTATACAAGGATCTGGTACCCGTTAAAGTAAGTGTAACGGGAGTCAGCGGCGATTACAATATGGATATGACCTATACCTTCTCCGAATTCACCCTCGACGGAGAATCACTGGATTCTCTGGAGAAATTAGATAAGGCAATAGCGGAACTGTCCTGAAAAAAACCAATTCTCCCCGTTTCGGCGGGGAGTCATTCCATTATTTGTTTCAAGATTTGTCTGAAAATCGACTCAAATGCATCCGCGACCTGTCTGCCCGTGGGCGTGAGTGAATACCGGATCTCCCTGTAACTCTCGTCGGATTCGGTGCGTATCACAAGACCTTCCTCCGCCATCTTCGCCAGTACCTTGGTTATGCTGTCGTAGTAGGGCATCACGGCCTTGATGTCCTTCTGGACCACATACTCCTTTCCCCTCAGAAGCCTAAGGATCGGGTCGGCGTACCTCATGTTGATGCTCTTCCCCGAGATGTCGCCGGGGATGATCGTGTTCGCCATCGAGACCAGCAGTGCGATCTCCTTCCCGACGTCTGTGAGCGAAACGTTCACGGACTTATGCGGCGAGTATACCGTGTCGAGAACGACGATACCTTCGGCCTCCATCGAATCCAGTCTCTGGCGGAGCGTCTGGGTGTGGTTGGTTACCCCCTGGAGATCCTTCATAATTACCGGCTTATCCGCTTCGTACAACGCGAGGATCAGCGCGGCGGTCTGCCTGTCGCTCAGGACCGTGAAGAACTCTCCTTCCCTCATCGGTAGGCAATGGAAACAAGTCCATTTAATCCTATTCCGAAATGGTAATTCGAACCGCCTCGGAAAGGGTAATGTACCATGAACGCATAAGTTGTAGTAACACTATCACTCAGATAGCATTTAACAACAATTTTAATGAATTGATATATATTGTAATTTTTGAAAGTTACAATTTTATGATAATTATTTATATTCCGAATTGGTATTCTCGCAACGCGAAACGTTGGTGATAACATGAAACGTATAGCAGAGACCACATTCCCCGCGAAACTCACGGTCCGCGGAACGCTGCGTTATGTGACGGTCCCGGCCAATGTGGTCGAGCGGATGGGAATCCGTGACGGAGAATAACTCGATGTCACGGTGAGATGGCCGAAGACGGAGGATTACGAGATCGATGATCTTCTGACACCCGCGCCTGAGAAGGAAGACAAACCCAAGAGAGGAAGGAAATCGAAGACTGAAGATGAATGAGATGGGAATAACGGCCCGCTCGACGACTGGAATCAACAAGCGGACCGAACCACGGTGGTTACCATGATTGATACTGAAAAGCAGAAAGACTATTTAATACGGGACACGCACCCGCAGATAATCTTGCCCGCTTCATTTCTTTACACGGGCATGGTGGAAGAACCTCCCCGCGACTTCACAAGAGCCGTATTGTCGAGGCGGTGCGTATGACCGAAGCAATCGGAAAGCCTAACCAGGGCATCCCGAAGGAACTGCCTGCTGAAGAGAGGTACATCAATTATCTCGAAAGGATGGCAGGCACCGAGACCCACTTCAAGAATATGCGCAAGCACTTCACCAAGGGACTCGAATACTGGAAGAGGATCAGCCCCAATCCCGACATCTACTACTTCTACGAGGACGATGCGGAAAAGACGATACAACTCATGTGCCAGGAGGGTTACTCGAACAAGTATTCCCACGTGTGCGTACAGGAGCTGAAACACTATTGCAACTTCATCCTATCCGAGGAGGGGGCCGACTTCCGTTACCCCGCGAGAGAAGGTCTTTGGAAAGGCAGATTCTCCCGCGAGAGATGTGTATTCGAGAGCGATCTTCCGGGTTACGAGGAATATCTTCGTAAGAAGGGATTGCGTGAATCGACCATAATTGCCAAAAGGGATGCGGCAAGGAACGCCATAGTAATGGCAACCGAATCGTCGGACATACACTGTCCCGGGGATATCGATTGCGAGACTGTACTGAAAGTCGGGAAAATCTTGAAGAACGTCACCGACAAACAGAGGAATCTGGTCCTGTGCTGTCTCGGGGATTTCGTCGAGTACAAGACTGGATACAATCCAGTCAAGGAACTGCGTAAGAACAGTTGGTCGCTGGATTTCAAACCGAAGACACCCCAGGAACTGTCATTCCTCAGAGACCTCGATGAATTCATCGCCGACTTGAGGGAGAGAGGGTTCCGCGAGAGATCGCTTCAGAAGAGGGCGATGTCCACCGCAATTCCGTACAGGTTCATTACCGAGATGTATGGCCCCGTCTATCTTCAGAACATCGACTACCACATGTTCAGAGAGACGGCCCGCTCCATGACGCATTTGAAACAGATAACCATCCAGGGTTATTTGGGCCTGCTGGGTCAGCTGATAGAGTTTTGTTATGGCTACAATCCGAACCTGCAGGCGGGAATCGTCTACAGCAAACAGCCTGTTGACAGGATATTCATCGACGAGGGTCAATGGAGGAAGATACTCGCACACGCGACTCTGACCGAGAAGATGATCCTTGCACTGGCAGCGGGTATGGGCCTTAGGAGGATGGAGATCGCCTACATCCACTTGTCGGACATCGAGAACGGGCAGCTCACCATATACGGAAAAGGTACCGG